>NZ_JAPSJA010000076.1 GCF_031178525.1 Microbacterium sp. | reverse complement strand
CGCCGCGCGGGGACGGGGACGACGCCCCGGAGGGTCCGCGGCCGGTGTGACCCTCGTCCCCAGCCCCTTCCCCGGCGGAGCGCCGGAGACGGCTGTGGAGAGCGCGCGCGCCGCGTGATGCCGGCGCGCACGATGGGCGCATGACGTTCCTCCGGCTCGATCCGTCCCATCCGGCGCTGTGGCGCGACGAGACGACGCTGCAGCTCGGCGCACATCCCGTCGTGACCCTGCGCGACCCCTCGCCGTGGCAGCAGAGAGTGCTCGGCGCCATGGAGCGCGGCGTCGATTCGGCCACGCTCGAGCGGATCACCGCCGCGCTGGACGTGCCCGCGCACGAGCTGGCCGCGTTCCTCGCCGACCTCGAGGGCGCGCTCGCTCGTCCCGGGACGGTCCGCACGGTGCAGCTGCGGGCGGCCGACGGCGTGGACGCGACGACCTCGACCGACGTGGCGGAGGCGCTGGGCGCGGTCGGCATCGCCGCGACGTGGGCCGCGCCGGCGGCGCGGTTCGCGGGCGACGCCGTCGTCCTGCTCGCTCATCACCACGTGCCGCCCCACCTGCCCGCCCAGCTCATGGCCGACGACCTCCGGCACATCCCGGTGGTGTTCGACGGCGGCGGCGTGACGGTGGGACCGCTTGTGGAGCCCGGACGCACGGCGTGCCTGGCGTGCCTCTCCGCCCATGAGCGCGATCGGGATCCCGCGTGGCCGGCGATCGCCGCTCAGCTCGTCGGTCGCCGGCCCGTCGCCGTGCCGCGGGCGCGAGCGATGGAGGCCGGGATGCTCGTGGCGCGACTGCTGCATGACGGCGTGCGCACCGCGCCCGGCCAGAGCGTCAGCGCGTCGACGTCCGTGCGCTCGAACGCGCAGGCGCGCCGCGCGTGGCACTCGCACCGTCCGCACCCCGAGTGCCTGTGCCGGACGGGCACCCCTGAGCGAGATGAGGGCCGATCTCGGCGAGGAAGCGCGACGGAGACCGCTCCCCCCGTCCCGCTTCCGACTGCCGAGCCCACGAGATCGACAGAGTTCGCGCGGCCCGCGTGATGCCGACGTACGCGAGCCGACGCTCCTCGTCCACGCCCTCGAGAGACGACGCGTACGAGATCGGCAGCAGCCCCTCGGAGAACCCGAGGATGTGCACGTGCGGCCACTCGAGACCCTTGGCGGCGTGCAGCGTGGACAGCGTGACGGTGCGCATCGCCGGCTCGTGCTGATCCTTCGCGCGTGCCATCAGGTCGTCGGCGAAGGTGCGCAGCGTCGCGCCCGGCGCGGCCTCCTCGGCGAGACGCAGGATCGCGGCCCGCGCCTCCCACGCATCGCGCACAGCGCCGCCCGCGGCCGGCGGCTCATCCTGATGACCGAGGCCGCGCAGCGCCGTGCGCACCTCGTCGACGAACCCGGCGCCGTGCGGGGCGACGGCGGCCGCGCGGATGGCGAGCACGGCCTGGCGCACCTCCGGCATGTCGAAGAACCGCGTGCCGCCGAGCACGCTCGTCGCGATGCCCCGCGCCGACAGCGCCTGCTGGATCGCCGCGGACTGCGCATGCGAGCGGTACAGGACGGCGATCTCGTCCGCACGCGCCGACTGCATCCGCCGCGCGATCGCGTCCGCGACCCCCTCGGCCTCGGCACGGTCGTCCGGGTAGGCGGTGACCTCGGGCCGGGGCGACGACGCCTCGCTCGCGGCGGCGACGAGCGTGAGCGCGCCGGGCCGCCCCCGCATGAGCGCGTTCGCCACGTCGAGGACGGCGGCGTCGGAGCGGTAGTTGCGCTCCAGCCGCACGACCGTGGCATCCGGATAGCGCGTCGGGAACTCCAGCAGGAACCGGGATTCGGCCCCCGTGAACGAGTAGATGGTCTGGCTCGCATCGCCCACGACGCACAGGTCGCGACGGTCGCCCAGCCAGAGTTCGAGCAGGCGGTTCTGCAGCGGCGAGACGTCTTGGAACTCGTCCACCGTGAAATGACGGTACTGCTCCCGCACGGCGACCGCGACGCGCGGCTCGGCCTCGAGCATTCCCGCGCATGCGAGCAGCACGTCCTCGAAATCGAGCTGGCGGCGTTCGTCCTTCAGCGCCTCGTACCGGCGCATCAACTCGACGAGCGCGTCGCTCCTGAGGGAGCCGACCGTGCGGCCGAGCCGCTCGTACTGCTCGATCGTGCGCATCGTGACCTTGCGCCACTCGATCTGAGACGCGACGTCCCGCAGCGTCGCGCGGTCGGGACGCAGACGCAGCGCGTCGGCAGCGTGGGCCAGCAGCTTGACCTTGTTGTCGACGATGCGCGGCGCCTCGTCGCCCGCGACCTGCGGCCAGAAGTAGTTCAGCTGCGCGAGCGCGGCGGCGTGGAACGTCTTCGCCGAGACGCCCTCGATGCCCAGCGCCCGCAGCCGGCCCCGCAGCTCGCCCGCCGCCTTCGTCGTGAAGGTCACGGCCATCACACGCTGCGGCGAGTACGCACCGGTGTCGACGCCGTGCGCGATCCGGTGCGTGATCACACGCGTCTTGCCCGCGCCCGCACCCGCCAGCACGACGACGGGACCTCGCAGCGTCGCGGCCGCCTCCCGCTGATGCTCGTCGAGGCCGTCCAGCGCGGAGCTCGCGCCGGTCACGCGTCGCCCTCCTCGAACCAGTCGCGAATGAGCCGGTGTGCGATGGATGCGGGGCCGGGAAGGCCGACCTCGCCGCGGCCCTCGAGCGCCGCGCCGATCTCGGCGCGCGTGAACCAGCGCAGCGACACGATCTCCGCACCGTCCGCGCGCGCCTCGTCCGGATCGACCGCGGTCGCCTCGAAGCCGAGCATGAGCGAGTGCGGGTACGGCCACGGCTGCGACGCCGAGTAGCGCAACCCCGTCAGACGCACACCCGCCTCCTCGCAGATCTCCCGGTGGATCGCGGTCTCGAGGGATTCGCCCGCCTCGACGAATCCGGCGAAGCACGAGTGCATCCGGCCGCGCCAGTTGACGTTCGCGCCGAGCAGGATGCGACGGCGCTCCGCATCCGTGATGGCGACGATCACGGCCGGGTCGTTGCGCGGGAAGTGGTCGCGTCCGCAGGCCTCACAGCGGCGCGACCAGCCGGCCTGCCGCAGGATCGCGCGCCCGCCGCAGGTGGGACAGAAGCGGTGGCCGGTGAGCCAGCGGCCAAGACTCACCGCGACGACGAGCGTGTCGGCCTCGGCGGGATCGAGCTCGGCGGCCAGTTCCCGGGGCCCCGCCCATCCGCCCGGCGGGTCGAGGGGCTCGGCCGCGGAGGCGTCGAACGCGGCGACGAGCACCGCGGCGCCGTCGGCCGTGCGGCCGAGGAAGCCCCATTCGGCGTCGCCGGGCACGTCACTCGGGGCGATGCCGAGGAGACGGGGCGATCCTTCGGCGAGTGCGGCGTGCGCCCCGCGCACGACGACCACGCGCGTGGCACCGTCTGCCCGGGCGCCGTCCAGCAGCTTCGGATCGTCGCGTTCGGCGGCGGCGCGATCCGTGGCGGCGACGCGCTGTGCGGCGGAGGCTTCGTGGCGGCTCATCGCAGCAAGTCCCTTTCGTCGCGAGTGCGGCTGCCTCCGCGGAGCGCGGGGTCGGCGGTCGCGGGCGTGGCGAGGGGCGAACGCGAGAGCCTCCGACCTACCCTTGGGGGCATGGCACGCTCCCCTCTCACTCTAGCGGCGGCCGTCACGGCGGCCGTCCCGGATGCCGAGGTGGTCGGCGCCCGCCGACTCACCGCGGGCGGCGGCGGGCGGTTCGACTCGGCCGTGGCGACCCTCGCAGACGGCAGCGAGCTGGTCGTGCGCGTCGCCAACGAGGAGGCGGCGGATCGGGAGCTGGCCGCGGAGGTCGTCGCGCTCCGCGCGCTCACCCCCGGCGTGCGGGGCATGCTGCCCTTCCGAGCCCCCGAGTACGTGGGCGCCGCCGCGCTGCTCGCGGGCCGCGCGGTCGTCACCAGATTCGTGCCGGGCTACCTGATTGACGCCGACGAGATCCCACCCGGGGAGGGTGCCGCGACCTCGATCGGAGCGGCGCTCGCAGCGCTGCACGCGCTGCCGCCGTCGGTCGTGCGTTCCGCCGGCCTGCGTGAGCACACACCCGAGCAGACGCGCGCCGACGTGCGCCGCGTGATCGAGGCCGCGTCCCACAGCGGACGCGTCCCCGTTCGGCTCACCGTCCGCTGGCGCGACGCGCTCGAGGACGACCGTCTCTGGGCCTTCGAGCCGGCCGTCTGCCTGGGCGGTACGCAGGCGACATCGTTCCTGTTCGAGGACGACGAGCGAGGCGCTCCCGGCGTCTCCGGCGTGCTCGACTGGCACGGTCTGTCGATCGACGATCCCGCGGTCGACTTGCGCTGGGTCGCGTCGGCGCCGGATGCCGCGAAGGACATCTTCCGCGCATACGGCGAGGCCGCGCATCGTGCGCCGGACGCCGCGGTGCGCGTGCGCGCCCGCCTGCACGCCGAACTCGAGTTCGCCCGCTGGCTCGTGCACGGCCTCGAGAGTCACCGCACCGACGTCGTGGACGACGCCGCGGCGCTGCTCGAGTCGCTCGCCGAGGGCGTCAAGGACGACGTGCTGCTGGCCGAGATCGACGACGACGGCCGCACCGACATCGATGACGCGATGACGGTGCTCGCAAACGTTCCCCAAAGACCCGGCGCCCCCGCGGTCGACACGTCGATGCAGACGGACGCATTCGATCCGGACGACCTGACCCTCGGGCCCGACAGCACCTGGAACAAGGACGACTGGAGCGAGGAGAAGCGCGCCCGTGCGACGTCGGCGGCGCAGGAGACGCAGCCGATCGACCGGGACGAGCTCGTCGGCCTCGAGCGCGCCGACGCCGACGCCGACGCTCCGCTCGGCGAGCACTCCGCGTCCGACGACGGCGGTCAGCCCGACGCGGAGGACGCTCGCCGCTCCGCCCGCGCAGCGTTCCAGCGCTGGACCAGCTCCGCCTCGGAGTAGATCCGGTCGTCGCGGATGACGAGGTCGTCGCCGACGTAGAACAGCGCGACATCGATCCGGTCGAGCGGCATGCCGTGGCGGCGGTGGTAGGCCACGCGGTACAGCGCGAGCTGCAGCATGCGCTGCTCCTTCTCGGCCGCGGTGCGCGGCGCCTTGCCCGTCTTCCAGTCGACGATCTCGATCCGGCCGTTGCGCTCGTACACGGCGTCGAGCTTGCAGATCACGATGTGGTCGGGCTCGCCGTCCGCGCCCGGCATCGCGAAGTCGATCTCGGTCTCCACCTCGATGGGCCGCAACGGCGCCCACTCGCTGCGCAGGAAGATATCTCGCAGCCGGGCGAGCGCGACCTCGTCCTCCGCCGAAACCTCGGTGTCGGGCGCGATGTCCTCGCCCCACAGCTCCTCGTCGCTCTCCCACAGCGCGTCATCGGTCGACGATCCGGCCCCGGCGATGCCCGAGCGCTGCTCGACCCACTGGTGGAACAGCGTGCCGATGCGGGTCTGCGTGTAGGGCCGCTCGGGCATCGGGCGGCTGATCTGCGACACCGTGCCGGCGAAGTCGGCTACGTAGTCCTTGAACCGCGACGCGGGGATGCGCGTGGGCGCGGTCAGCGCCCGCCCGCGCTCGCGCTCGGCGCGCTCGGCCAGCAGGCGGGCCAGGCGCGGCGACGGCTCGACCGGGGCGGCGGCGCGCACGAGCGCGGCCGCCTCGGTGACGCGGTCGCGGCGGCGCCCGAGCGGCTCCATGGGCCACTCGCGCGTCGCGGCCGTGCCCGTGTACGGGTTGTCGTCCTTGTCCACCGGGCCGATCGGATCCAACCCCAGGCCGCCCATGATCTCGACGAGGAACTCGCTCGGCACGCGCGGGCGCGACTGCCCGGCCCAGTGGGCTCCGCTGAGCAGCAGGTCCGTGCGCGCGCGGGTCACGGCGACGTAGGCGAGCCGGCGCTCCTCTTCGCGCTGCGAGCGCCGGTTGCCGTCGGCGAAGCGCGCGAGCGCGCCGCGCTTGGCAGGATCCTGGGATTCGCTCACGAGGGAGTCGAGCTCGGCCTTGCGCCGCTTGGTCTCTTCCTCGATGCCGAGGCCCGCGAGGAGCGGGTCCCACTCGAAGCGCGGAAGGGCGGCGCGGTCGCCGCGCAGCGCATACGGCAGCACGCCGAAACCGAGCCAGCCGGCGGTGTCCTTGACCGAGCCCGGCAGCTCGCCCTCGACCAGGCGGACGACCGCGACCGCGTCCCACTCGAGGCCCTTGGATCCGTGGATCGTGAGCAGTTGCACGACGCCGGGCTCGGGTGGCTCGGTGCGCGGCATCAGCTCGTCGGCCTGCTCGGCGCGGTCGAGCCAGGCGAGCAGGCTGCCGATCGTGCCGCGCTCGTCGGCGGAGAGGAACCCGCGCACCTCGTCGACGAACGCCCGCAGCTGCGTCGACGCCACGCGCGCCGAGCCGCGGGTCTCGTTGGCGGCCAGCTCGATGTCGAGGCGCAGCTCGATCTCGATCAGGCGGATCAGCTCGGGGATCGGCTGCCCGACCTGCCGGCGCAGCCGCTCGAGCATCGCTGCGGCCTCCCGGATGCGGGTGCGCCCCTCCGGCGTGATCCCCTGCAGCAGGCGGTAGTCGTCGCGCATGGTGCGCACCACGTCGACCGCGTCGACGATCGACACCGCCTCGTCGGCGCCGTTCGAGGTGCGCAGGCGTGCGGCGAGCTCGGCCGGCAGCGGGGACAGGGCGGCGTCGCGGCGAGCCAGCTCGGCCGCGAGGTCGTACAGGGCGGCCATGTCGGCCACGCCGACGCGGAACCGCGGCCCCACCAGCAGGCGGATGAGCGGCGACCCCGAGGTGGGGTCGTGCAGCACGCGCAGCACCGACAGCACGTCGACCACCTCGGGTGTGGAGAGCAGGCCGCCGAGGCCGAGGATGCGGTGCGGGACACCTCGCTCGGCCAGCTTCGCGGCGAACAGGCTCATGTGCCGCTTCGAGCGGAAGAGGATCGCACCCGTGTGCGGCTTCGCCGCGCTTTCGGCGCTGTGCGGGTTCCCCGCGGTGTGCGCGGCGCGGAGGCGTGCGAACCAGTCGGCGACGGCATCGGCCTCCTCGTCCACCGTATGGGTGAACGCCACCTCGACGTGGCCCTCGCCGGCGCCCGGGCGCGGCTCGAGCGCGGGCACGGTGATGCCGCGATCGCCCTGCAGCGGCTGCAGCACGCGGTTCGCGACCGACAGGATCGCCCGGTCGTTGCGCCAGCTGGTCATCAGGTCGTACTGCGCGGCCCGGCCATCGTCCGCGAAGGCGTCGCCGAACGCGTAGAGGTTGTCGGCGCTGGCACCGCGCCATCCGTAGATCGACTGGTGCGGGTCGCCGACGGCCATCACGGCGCCGTCACGGAACACCTCGGCGAGGAACCTGGTCTGGATGACCGAGGTGTCCTGATACTCGTCGAGCAGCACGACGCGGTACTGCTGGCGCAGGTCGTCGCGCACGTTCGGGGCGGTCTCGACGATGCGGAAGGCGCCGTCCACCTGGTCGGCGAAGTCGAGCACGCCGCGGCGCTGCTTCTCGTCGATGTAGTCGCGCACGAGCTGCGCGAGGATCGGCAGCGTGACGAGGTTCGTGTACGGCTTGCGGGCCTTGTCGTGTGCGATGTACGGCTCGAAGCGCGCCGCCTCGCGACGGGCCAGGCGCTCGAGCTCGTCGAGGTCGACGCGGTGGTCGAGCACGTCGCCCGCCAGCCGCTGCACCGCGTCGACGACGCCGGTGACCGATCGCTCGACCTCCTCGAGCCCGGGCAGCTGCGCGCGCAGAACGACGTGCCGCGCGATCAGCCACGACGCCGACGTGCTCAGCATCGCGGCCTCGGGATCGCGCCCGATGCGTGCGGCGTGCTCGCGCACGATCGCGTCGGCGAACGCGTTGTACGTCGACACGCGGGGCCGGATCATCAGAGCGTCCACGCCCGCGACCGACGACGGATCCCATCCGGTGCCGTACCGCTCGGCGAGATCGTCGAGCACACGCCGCCGCACGGCCGTGCGCTGCGCGGGCGTGGCCGCCCGGTCGACGTCCGCCAGCTCGCCGCGCTCCACGATGCCCGCGAGATGCGGCAGCAGCCCGCGCCGGCCGAACTCGTCGACCAGCGCGAGGCGCGCGGAGATGCGCTCGTCGAGCTCGCCCGCGGCCTTGCGGGTGAAGGTCAGGCCCAGGATCTGGTCGCGCTCGACGTGCCCGTTCGCCACCAGCCAGACCACGCGCCCCGACATCGTCTCGGTCTTGCCGCTGCCCGCGCCCGCGACGACCAGCGCGGGCAGCGGCGGCGCTTCGATCACGCGCTGCTGCGCGGGGGTCGGGGTCGGCAGGCCCAGCGCGGCGGAGATGTGCGTGGCCCGCAGCCCGTGGCCGGGCCCCCAGGCGGCGACGGCCTCGACGTCCTGCTCGGGGGCGATCGTCACGAGCTCACCGCCTCGACCGTGTGGATCCGGCAGTTCGGCACGTAGGGTCCTTCCACGAGGCAGTGTTCGTCGACGCGCGCGGTGAACGCGCTGGCGGACATGCCGCGCGCCGCCTCGGCCACGCGGCGCAGGAACGCGGCGCGCGTCGCATCGTCCAGCCGGTGCTGGTGCGCGACGCGGTAGTCGCTCTTGCCGATCGCGCCGTCCAGAACGACCAGCCGCGCGCCCACGAGCCCCGACGCGTCCGCTCCGGGCACGAGGCCCTCCTGCACAGCGACCTGGTACGCCGCGAGCTGCGCGTGATCGGCCACCTTCGTCTCGGTCAGAGGCTCGTTCTTCCCGCTCTTCAGATCCACCACCGCGACACGCATCGGGGCGTCGGGGTCGGCGGTGGTCATCCGCTTCCAGCCGTTCGCCGCACCACGGGCCGCCGCGTGCTCTCCCCCGCCCCGCGGGTAGGTCTCCACGCGGTCGATCTTGCCGCTCACCACCGCGCGATGGGGACCGGCCGCGTCTTCGCCGGCGTGCACGACCGGCGTCGCCTCGTCGTCGCCGTCGAGTGCCACGGCGAAGCGGAACTCCGCCTCCGACACGATGTGCGCGCCGCCCTCGGCATCGGCTGCGCGCAGATAGGCGTGAAGCCGCTCGATGAGCTTCTCCGCGCGGCGGCGCTCCTTCGACGCGATCCACGGGGTCTCGAAGTCGAGCTCGCCCCACCGCTCGTCGACCACGGCGCGCAGAGCGTCGAGGTCGCCGTCGGGCACGCGCTCGAGCGCGGCGTGCAGGATGATCCCGATGCCGGCCGTCGGAGCCGTGACGGTGTCGCCGCCCAGCGCGGCGATCACCCAGTCGAGTCCGCAGCGTTCGAACGCCTCGAGGCGCGAAGGCGACACGCGCGCCCCTCGGGCCGCGAGGTCGCGCAGCGGCGCGTCGGTGGACGGGGGAAGGACGCCGTACCACTGCGCCGGATCCGCGCCGGGCACGCCCGCATCGGCGAGCAGCCGCAGCTGCGCGGCGGCGGCGGCGCGCTCGGAGGTCTCCCCCGAGGTGGTGAGGGTGCGGCGATGCTGGGCGACCAGACCGCGCAGCGTGAGCGGATGCTCGACCCGCTCCGCCGCCGCGGGATCCGGATCCGGCAGGAACGACAGCAGCGCGCTCGGACCGGTGTCGTCATCGTCCACCGCGGTGACGACCAGGAACGACCGCGCGCGCGATGTCGCCCGCACGAACAGGCGCAGCTCGTCGTGCAGCATGGCGCGGCGCCGGTCGAGCGCGCTCTCGCTGAGCGGCGCGGCACCCGTGCGCGCGGCCTCGATGCGCCCCGCGAGCCGCCAGCCCTCGAGAAGCCCGCCGCGCAGGCGCACGTTCGGCCACACGCCGTCCTGCACGCCGGCGATCACCACGGCGTCGAACTCGACGCCGAGCGCGTTGGCGGGGGTGAGCAGCGTCACGGCGCCGCCCCGGTCGGGAGAGGAGAGCGTGTCCTCGGGGACGTCGCTGCCGAGGATGTCGCGGATGAACGGCAGCGGACCCTCCTGCGGATTGCGCTCGACCGAGCGCTTGGCCGCGTCGAACAGCGCGACGAGACCGTCCAGCGCGCGCCCGGTCTCCGCCGCGAGCGGTCCCTGGCCGAGAGCCGCCTCGTGCCAGGCCAGATCGAGGCGTCGGCCGTCGCTGGCCCGCGCCCGGTCCCACACGGTCCACAGCAGGTCGTGGATGGTGGCGCCGCGCGCGCCCTCCTCGTGCACGAGCCGCAGCGTCTCGGCGAACCGCCGCGCGACGCGCGCCTCCGGCGCGTCGATGAGGTCGAAGACCGGGGGCTGTCCGAGGGCCTCGCGCAGCAGCTCGCGCGCGGGCCGGCTGCCGCCCTCGGCCAGTTCGCCGTGACGCAGGCGCGCGCGCAGCCGCCGCAGCCCGACACCGTCCAGCCCGCCGAACGGGGAGCGCAGCGCCGCCACCAGTCGTTCGTCGTCGCGCTCGGCGTGATCCTGCAGGCCCAGGTCGACGATCTCCACGAGCTCGCGCACCACGCTCTCGCTGCCGAGCGGCCGCTGCACGCCGGCGGCGCGGGTGGGCACCTCGCGCGCCGCGAGCTCGGCCTCGAGCACGGTGATCTGCCGCGTGTCGTGTGCGATCACGGCCATCCGCCGCCACGGCACGCCGCCCAAGAGGTGCCACTCGCGCAGCACCCACGCGATGCGGTCGACCTCCTCGTAGGGTGACGGCGCGACATGCGTCTCGATCACGCCCGCCCCGTCGATCTCCGGACCCGGCGCCTGGCGGTGCGCGACCACGCCGCCGGCCCCGATCGACTGGGTGATGGCGCGCACGAGGCGGGTGAGGGCGGGATGCCCGCGGTGCACGTCGCGCAGCACGTGCCGCTCGCCGAGCGAGGCCGACAGCCGCGCGAACAGCTCGGGCGTGACTCCCCGGAACGCGCCCGATCCGATGTCGGGATCGCCGAACGCGAGCACCGCGACACCGCGGGCGCGCAGGGCCTCGACCACCGCGATCCCGCCGCGCGTGAGCTCCTGCGCGTCGTCGATCAGTACGACGCGCAGGTGCTCGAGGCCG
>NZ_JAPSJA010000306.1 GCF_031178525.1 Microbacterium sp. | reverse complement strand
GCGTCGGAACGCAACGAGATTTAGAAGGGGGTGTCGTCTCCGAACGACCCCGGAGTGCTCCATGCGTCGGCGCTCGTCTGCGACCCGGGGGTCGACCACGGCTCCTCCGAGACCTGCTGGCGCGGCTGTCCGCCGCCGCCGAACTGGCCCTGGCCGCCGCCGCCCTGGCCGCCCGCAGCGCGGGTGACCTGTGCGGTGGCGTAGCGCAGCGACGGCCCGATCTCATCGATCTCGAGCTCGATCGTGGTGCGCTTCTGGCCCTCGCGGTCCTCGTAGGAGCGCTGACGCAGGCGGCCCTGCGCGATCACGCGCATGCCCTTCGTCAGCGAACCCGCGACGTGCTCGGCGAACTCGCGCCACACGCTGGCCCGCAGGAAGAGAGCCTCGCCGTCCTTCCACTCGCCCGACGCGCGATCGAAGTTTCGCGGCGTCGATGCGATCGTGAAGTTCGCCACGGGCAGGCCGTTCTGCGTGTAACGCAGCTCCGGGTCAGCCGTGAGGTTGCCCACGACGGTGATGACGGTCTCGCCGGCCATGGGACTTAGGCCTTCGCCGCCGTCTTGCGAGCCGCGCGCTCCTCGGCGCGCTTCGCCTCGGAAGCGACCATCGCGATGGCCTCCTCGGCGCGCAGCACCTTGGTGCGCATGATCTGCTCGTTGAGGCCCAGCTGGCGGTCCAGCTCCTGGGTCGCCTCGCTGGTCGCGGTGAAGTTCACGACGGCGTAGATGCCCTCGTTCTTCTTCTGGATCTCGTAGGCCAGACGGCGCTTGCCCCAGATGTCGATGTTCTCGATGGTGCCACCGGACTCGGTGATCACCGTCAGGAACTTGTCGACGATCGTGGGAACCTGGCGCTCGTCGATCTCCGGCTGCAGGATGGCCATGAGCTCGTACTGGTGCGTCACTTACCCACCTCCTTCGGACTTGATCGGCTGCCGGGCATTTCCCGACAGCAGGAGGGTGTGTTGCACGTCATGCGGGCGAGCGCGAGCGCGCGCGGATCCGCACAACCTGCTCAGTCTATCGGACGTGCCGCCCTCGAGCGATCCGGGCTCTCAGGAACCGGCCCCTCGCGCGTCAGCCGAGCCGGTGATCGTGGACCGCGGAGGTGAGGCTGGTGCCGTTCAGCTCGAGGTACAGCTGCCGTTCGGTGATCGACAGCGTCACGGTGTTGCGGCGCTCGAGCGCGGCGACGGCGCCGTCGACGAACCGTGGATCGAACGTGTGCAGCACGAGCTCGTCCGACCGGTGGATGCGCTTGCCGGCCCACGAGGCCAGCAGCCTGGAGGGCTCGCGCTGCGTGTAGACGACCGTGCGGTCGGCGAGCTTGCCGCCATGGTGCAGCCGCTCGGCGTCGGGCGCGCCGACCTCGATCCACGCGACGATGCTGCCCGTGAGATCGCGCACGAGCACGGCGGGCTCATCCTGCGAGGAGATCCCCTCACTGAACGCGATGCCCTCCTCGAACTCCAGGCAGTAGGCGAGCAGCCGCAGGATCATGTTCGCGTCGGTCTCCGACGGGTGCCGCGCGACGCGCAGGGTGAGATCGTCATAGACGCCACGGTCCACGTCCGCCAGCTGCACATCGAACGTGTGGATCGTCGCGCCCAGGGCCATGAGGATCGAGCCTACGCGGCGCCGTCGGGGAGCATGCCACGCCAGATGACGTCGATCGCGGCGCGGCAGCGGGCGATCGCCTCGGGCTCGGTCAGCGGCGCGCCTCGCACCACGAGCTGATAGTAGAAGACGCCGCTGAGCAGGTCGGCGCACGCCTCCAGGTCGAGATCCCCGCGCAGGATGCCGCGTTCGACGCCGGCGCGCAGCGCCGCGATCGTCGACACGCGGCGGCGCACGACGTGCGCCTCCCAGTAGGCGCGCTGCAGATGACGATCCTCCAGCCCGAGGATCAGCCGGCGGCGCATCCGCTGCTCCGGGTATCCGGCCGGACCGCGCTCCACCGTGCCGATGAAGGAGTCGTACAGCGCCTGACGCAGGTCGCCGTCGGTCGGGATCGCGTGCGTCGAGCGTCCCTCGTCGAGCGCGGTCGCGACGAGCTCGGTCAGCGACGGCCAGCGTCGATAGATCGCGGCACGGCCGACACCGCTGCGCGCGACGAGCTGCGCGGCGGTGACGGGCAGGCCCGCGTCGATGAGCTCGAGGGCGGCGGCGATCAGCCGCTCGTCCACGCCCTCCCGTCGCGGGCGACCGGGGCCGCGACGGCCCGCAGCCCCCGCGACCCCGGCATCGATCACCCCGCTGCCGGTCACACGACCGCCTTCCCGCGCAGCATGCCGATCAGCGCGTCGCTCAGGCCGGCGCGCCGGACCGGCGCGAGGGCGTCGCCGTCGTGTCGCTCCCGCAGCGTCTCGAGCGTGCCGCGCATCGCATCGGCCGAGAAGCCCCGCTCGGCGGCCGCGAGCACGGCCGGGTCGAGGGAGATCCCCATCGCCCGCATCATCGGGGCGGTCACGGCACGCGTCCGCGACATGATGGCGTCGAGATTCGGCCCCGTGCGGGCGTAGTCCTCGACGATCGTGTCGTCGTCGGCGCCCAGGGCGAGCAGCAGAGACGCCGCGAGCACACCCGTACGGTCCTTGCCCGCCGCGCAGTGGAAGGCGACGGTCCCCGGCGCGGTGGCCATCACGGCGAGCGCGTTCACGATGAGCGGCGCGGCGCCCTCGAACATGCCCACGTACATCGGCACGTAGGTGCGCCGGTAGTCCGGCCCGCCGAGGTCGCCCACCCGCGTGATGTCGCCGAGCAGCGACACGTGGTGATAGGTGACCG
>NZ_JAPSJA010000075.1 GCF_031178525.1 Microbacterium sp. | reverse complement strand
TCGGCCGCGTCGTGGACGCCATGAACCGCAGGGCGATGACGATCTACTCGTGGCACATGCTCGTGCTGATCGGGCTCGCCGGCGTGCTGCTGTTCGGCGGCACCGCTCTTCCGGAGCCGCTGTCAGCCGGATGGTGGGGGAGCCGTCCGCTGTGGTTGGCGGCCGTTGCCGTCGGCGTGGTGGCGGTGGTGCGCGTCGCGGGGAGGCTCGAGGGACCTCCGCGCGGCTCGGGCGCGACGATCTCGCCGCGCACGACCGCGGTGGCGGTGCTCGTGGCGGCGAGTGCCGTGCTGCTCATCCTCGTCGCCGGTCGCGAGGCCGTGGTGTGGGCGGCAGGTGCTGTCCTGCTCGCGGCATCCCTCTGGCTCGCCGGCGATCGTGTCGGCGGGCGACGCCGCGAACGGGGACATCGCCGCGATCGCGGCAGCGCCGGGCCGGCCTCGTGCGGGATCACCGCGATCGCCGGCTTCCCCGCGCGGGTGTGATCCCGCCTGCGGACATGGTGAGGGGCCTGTCGGAGAGGCTTCCGACAGGCCCCCTGTCCCTTGCACCAAGAGTGTCCTGCAATCACATGTCCGGCGACCGCCACAGCAAAACGTTCGCCGGTGGAAGCACTCTATAACGGTGCGATAACGAGACACAAGGGTTCGTCGTTACTTTTCTGTGACTCATATCCCGGTGCGTCGGCAAGGGCGATGGTGGAAGCGCCATCGAGCTGATCGCAGCATCGCCTCCGCCTCGTCGGCGCCGTCGCTCCCTCCGCGACGGGGCTCGCATCTTCAGTCGACGCGGCTGGCGAGCATGTGCGATCGGACTCGGGCTTGCAACTCAAGCGGCTTGAGGTCGCAGGGTGAGGACATGAACATCTCAAAGGACGACCTTTACTCCATCGGCGAGGTCGCGCACCGGACCGGACTCAGCGTCAGCGCCATCCGCTACTACGCGGACGAGGACCTCGTACCTCCGACAGACGCGAGCGACTCGGGCCATCGCCTTTACGACGTGGATGCGATCGCTCGTCTGGAGTTCGTTCGCACGCTGCGCGACCTCGAGACCGGCCTGGATCAGGTGCGGCGCGTCCTCGCCGGCACGACCTCGTTGCGTGATGTCCTCGCCGAGCATCTCGAGGTCATCGAAAGCCGGACGACGGAATTGCTGGCGAAGCGAGCCGTGCTCCGGGCGCTCGTGCGGCAGGAGGGAACGGCAGAACGCGCGAACCTTCTGCGCAAGCTGGTGACGATGTCTGACGCCGAGCGTCAACGTCTGGTTGACGACTTCCTCGACGACGTCTCCGCGGGCCTCCCGGAAGAGGCGATCAATCGGATCCGGGAGGTGCAGCCAGTGCTGCCGCCTGATCCCGCCCCGGAACAGCTCGATGCGTGGGTGAGTCTGGCGGAACTTCTCCGCGACGATCAGTTCCGTGAAGGGATCCGGTCCTACCTGCACGCGACGTATGCGCAGTTCCCCGGATCGGAGATCTCCACACCTCAGGTGCAGGAGTTCATCCACTCAGCGGGTGCCGATCTGATGCCCAAGCTGATGGCCGCTCACCAGGCGGGCTTCGCCACCGATGACGCCCAGGTGATCTCGCTCGCCGCACAGCTGGTCGAACACCTCGCACGAACCTTCGGAGTCGCCGCTGACGACGACCTTCGGGGACGGCTCGCAGGGCGCTATCGCGATCTCGACAGGCTCACCCTCGAGGCGCTGCAGGACGCGGACTACATCGCCACCGAGGGGCGCTACCTCGAACTGGTCTCGATCATCAACGATCAGGCACATCCGGATGCCGCACTTCTCGACAACGCCCGCCGAGAGCGGAGAGACGGCGACGGGCCCAGTTTCGGGGACTTCGGGCGATGGCTGTCCACCGCGATTCTCGCGGGGCGGTGAGCCGGTGTCAGCGGAGGCGGAGGCGGCGTCGATGAGTCGTAGGCATCACCGCGAGGGCGACCGACGTCGACAGAGCCCCGCCATGACCGGAGGGCAGGTAGGTCCGGCGTCCATCCTGCTGCCGCCGACCGTGTCGGTGGAGATACCGATCACCGTCGCCGCCGAGGTCGCGCATGGTGAGGGGCATCACTGAGACCGGACGCAGACGGGGCTGGGTCGGCTCCCGTGCACTTCCCGGGCCGGAGTCGGCCAGTCCTGTCTGGTACGCGATGACCGCTCGTTGCCCGCGGAGATGGCAGGGCGAAACGCGATTAGCGTTTGGGGGAGGGAGAGACGCTCCCTCGGCGACGCCATCGCCCCTCTCCCGGACGAGGATCCATGTCGAAGACGATCATCATCACCGGCGCCAGCGATGGCATCGGCGCCGCCGCAGTGAGACAACTTTCACGCGACGGGCACGACGTCGTCGTCGTCGGCCGTTCCGCCGAGAAGACCGAAGCCGTCGCGACAGAGCTGAAGGTGCCGTTCCACCTGGCCGACTTCGCCGACCTCGCACAGGTCCGCGACCTCGCCACCAGCTTGGCGACCGCCTACCCGAGGATCGACGTGCTGGCGAACAACGCGGGCGGGATCATGGGCGACCGCACGCTGACGGTCGACGGGCACGAGAAGACGTTCCAGGTCAACCACCTCGCACCGTTTCTGCTGACCACCCTGCTCCTGCCGACGCTCACCGCCAGCAGCGCGACCGTGATCCAGACGGCGAGCCGAGCGGCTCGCGTGTTCGGCCGTTTCGACATCGAGGACCTGCAGAACGAGCGCGCGTACGCGCCGCAGAAGGCGTATGGGAACGGCAAGCTGGCGAACATCCTCTTCACCGTGGAGCTGCAGCGCCGCTACGGCGACCAGGGCATCGCGGCGGTCGCGTTCCATCCGGGCGTCGTCGCGAGCAGCTTCGCCAGCGACACGACGCACATCATGCGGCGCATCTACCACGGCCCGCTCAAGCGACTCTTCACGATCACTCCGGAGAAGGGAGCCGATCAGCTGGTCTGGCTCGCCGAGGGCGCGCCCGGAACGACGTTCACGCCGGGCGCGTACTACGAATCCCGCAGGATCGCCAAGAGGGTCAGCCGCGACGCGCACGACGCGTCTCTCGCGCGGGAGCTCTGGGACAGGTCGGCCGCTCTCGTCTGAGCGACGCCGCCACGCGACAGCATCGACGTCGTTCCTCCTCGCGGAGCGGACCATCCGCCCCGCGAGGAGGAACAGGTGCCGCGACGACGGCGACCATTCCCCCGAACGGCGTCGGCGCCACTGCGTGAAACTCAGGCTAGGAGCCTGCGAGCGCGCGACGAGCGGTGTTCATCCGCGCATTCACCCGCGCGGAAGATCGAGGGCGGGGACGCCGTACTGGCGGGACGCGGCGTCGACCGCCGCCGCCGCGTCGCCGCGCTCGATCGCCGCTCGCAGCTCGCGCAGCGTCTCGCGCACGATCTCCCGCGCCGCCTCGCTTTCGGTCATGTGGGACAGGTTCCGCTCGATCGCGATCTCGACATCCGCCAGCATCTCGGACAGGAAGCGATTGCCCGCGACCTGCGCGAAACGACGGTAGACAGGCCGCGTGGCGCGGAGCGCGGGGCGGCCGGCGTCGATGTCGGCGATCGCGCGGCGGATGACCCGAGTCAGCTCGCGCGCGTCCCGTGGGGTCAGCTCCGGCACGGCCAAGCCGACGACCGCCACGGCGTGGCACCGGGCGAACTCGAGCGTCTCGCGGATGAGGGCCGGCGTCACACGCGTGACCCGCGTGAAGCGGCTCGCGGCGACCTCGATGAGACCGATTCGCGCCAGCCGCTGCAGTGCCTCGCGGATCGGCATGCGCGAGACCTCGAGCTGCCGTGCGAGCTCGGCGTCCTTGATCCCGGCGCCGGGGGCGATCGCGCCCGCGATGATCGCGTCCTTGAGCCGGTCGAAGACGATGTCGGACAGGCGTGAGGGCGTCGTGAGGGGTTCGAGCGGGGTCAGCACGGGCGGCTCCGTCTCCGGTGAGGGCCGACGCCGGCAGTGACCGGCGGCCGAGATCGAGCGGATCCCGACGCCAGAGCAGGAGGTCCGCAGCCCGGCTCTGATTCCTCCCGATGAGCAGTTCGCGAGGCTGCCCGGGGAGTGCGGGGCCGGGCCCGAGAGCGACGGTCCCTCCGTCGCCGGGTCCTCAGCCCTTCATCCGCGCGCAAGCGAGCCGCGCGAGCTGCACGCGGGTCGTCACGCCGGTCTTGCGGAACAGCGCGGACAGCTGCGACTTGACGGTGTTGCGCGAGACGCCGAGCACCTCGGCGATCTCCTTCACGCTCAGGCCTGGGTGCTCGATCAGTGTCCGCATCAGCCGTTCCTCGCGGTCGGTGAGCCGGGCGGTGCGCGGATCGCGTACGGGGGTGAGCGCGTCCCCGGCGATCGCCTCCCGGACCGGGTCGGGGGGCGAATCCCCGAAGGCCAGCGTCGAGAGGCGGTCGAGCTCGGCCGACGGTACGACGGTGAGCGCGACCGGAAGCCGGTGCGCGCCGGCGATCACGACGCCCTCGCGGAACGAGAGCACGGCGGCAGCCTGATCTCCGAGCTCGAGCCGCGCGGCCGCGCGCAGGATGCGCATCTCCGCCTGACAGCGCGGCCATGACGAGATGCCCTCCGGCGCCTCTGAGGCCTCGGTGTCGGCCGCCGCATAGTCGCCCAGCATGTAGTGCGCCATCGCACGGTGGACCTGCAGGAGCGGGCGGCAGGTGCGCAGGCCCTCCTTGCCGGCGAGCAGCGGCAACACGCGGTCTGGTTCACCGGCGAACAGGTGCAGGCGCGCGAGCGTGACCGACAGCGTGAGCCGCGTCAGCGGCGCAGCGGTGACCGCGCTCGTCCGGAGTGCACCGAGCTCGACGCGCAGCCGCTCCAGCTCGTCCGGATGCACCTGCGCCTGCCACTGCATCCGCAGGCCGTCGATCGCGAGACCTCGCTCGGACGCCGGGGCGCCGTCCGGGTCGTCCTCGGCGTACGCTTCGGCGTCGTCGAGTGCGGCGAGCGCGCCCGCGAAGTCGAGGGACGCGGCGCGCAGCAACGCGAGCGCGATGCGCGCGATGACCGGCAGGCCGTCGTGCCCGGCCTCCCTCCACAGCACTCCGGCACGGTCAGCCCATTCCTGCGCGATCGCGCGGCGTCCGGTGAAGGCGTTGTCCCATGCCAGCTGGCCGGCGACTCGCGCGGCCATGGCGAAATCGTCGTCGGCCATGGCCCAGGAGTAGGCGTCGTCGAGCAGGGTGCGCTCGCCCACGAAGTCGTAGGTGCCCCGCATCGTCCACGCCCACTGCAACGTCATGCGCGGAAGCGCTCGAGAGATACGAGCCCGCTCGTGCGGCTCGAGCCGCTCGACGAGGGCCGCGCCCTGCGCAGCGAGGGTATGGGCGCGATCGTGGTCACCCGCCGCGCGGGCGGCGACGACCTCCCTGGTGAGGGTCGTGAGTCGCAGGAGGCGCTCGTTGTCCGCGATCGCGGTCACAGCAGGCCCTGCTGTCTGGCCGCCGAGCGCAGGGCGCCGCGGCTGTTGACGTCGAACTTGCGATAGAGCGTGTGCAGCTGGGTGCGAACGGTGTTGCGCGACACCGAGAGCGCGACCGCGAGGCTCTGCTCGTCCGCGTCCTCGGACAGCGCCGCGATGAGGCGCTCCTCTCGCCGCGTGAGTCGGACGATCCGCTGTCCGGCGGGCGGCAGCGCGATGGCGCCGGACGCGAGGCGGCCGAGCCATGGTGGCGCCTCAGGGGCTTTCGCCAGGCGGAGGAGCTCTTCCAGCTCGCTGCGCGGGACGAGAGCGAGGGCCATGAAGCTTCCGTGCTCGGCGGCGTTGCCGACCGCAGCCCCGAACCGCTCCGTCGCGGCAGCCAGATCCCCGCGACGTCGCGCCGTGATCGCCTGCACCGCCTGCATCTCGATCCGGAGCCGGATCCAGGTGCGGGGGTCGGCGAGTACCTCCGCGGCCAGCCGCTCCGCGACGTCGTCCTCGCCCGCGAGTACGTGCGCGATCGCACGCCGCGCGGGGACGAAGGGCGCAGCCGGGGCCTCGTAGCCCGCCAGGAGTCGCAGGACCGCTCCCGCCTCGCCGCGGATGAACAGCACGTCGGCGCGCACAATCCGGTTCAGCTCGTCATTGAGGCCGGTCGCTGTGCGCGCCTCGGGGATCGCCGAGATCTGGGTGTCGAACTGGCTGAGCAGCGCCGTCCCCTGATCGCGTGAGAGGCGTGATCCGATCATCAGCCGCGCGGCCGCGAAGAACAGCAGATGCTCGCCCAGATCTCGGGCGTCGATCCGGTCGAGTTCGCGGTCGGCCGCGTCGAAGTCGAGCGCGTCCCACAACCGCAGGGCACGCGCGAGGTGGCACGAGATCGTCAGCCCTGGGATCGCCGGGCCCCCGGCCACCAGCGCGTCGCGACGCGCGAGCCATTCGCCCGCCTCGCGGGAGCCCGCGAGCGCGAGCAGCCACGCGAGTTCGCCCGCCGCGTCCGCCATGTCGCGCGGATTGCGCGACTCCTCCGCGCGGGCGAACGCCTCGCGCAGCAGCGCCACGGCGCGCGACGGCTGTCCGGCGAACTCGTGCGCGAACGCCCATTCCACGAGCAGGGAAGCGAAAAGCCCGTGAAGCGTCCGCGACACCTGCCCGTCCTCGCGAGCCGCGGCCTCCGCCCGCTCCGCCCACGCCACGGCCTCGTGATACCTCCCCGCCGTGCGGGCGGCGCTCGCGCGACTGGTGAGCAGCACCGCGCGGGTGGACGCAGCCGCGCCCGGCTCGGGAGCCGGGGCTCCATCGCTGTAGACCGCGGGGCGCAGGTCCGGGCGCATCGTCACCCGTCGGAGATACGCGCGGATCACTCGCCATTCCGGCACGGCGTCGAGCGTCCCGGACGGCACCGCGAGCGCCACGCGTTCGACCACGTCGGGCCGGTAGCTCATGAGCGGTCCCCACCCGACGTACACGCCGGAGAGCGCGTCCTGCCAATCCTCCCGCGCGAGGGCGGCCCGAACACGCGCCGCCGCGCGCTCCACCTCGTCCTGCATCCCCCGCATGACCACCATCCCACATCGGATCCACCTCGCGACGGCGACGCCGTCGGCGAAGTTGCACAAAGCCCCGGGGGAGGAGAGTGGGACGAATATACCGGCTCATGCTCGCGGAGGCGAAACGAGTCCCAGTCAGTAACGGGTGAAGCCATGGATGAAACCGGGTCGCGGTGTCCGTGCGCGCGCTTAAAGTGCCGTTCGGCGCCGCTCGCGGCGCGCTCCCCAGACCGAAGGCCCCCATGTCCCAGCAGCATCGCGCGCGGCGATCTCAGGTCGCCCTGCTCGTCGCCGTCCTGGCCGGGCTGGCCATGGCCCTGCCGGCGGGAGACGGCGCGGCCGCCGCGCAGCAGACTCGCGTCGCGCACGCGCACCTCGATCGCGCATCTGTGTCGGACGACGCGCCGGCGCGGGAAGACGCACCCGCGACGCGGGAAAGCGGTCGCCACGACGCGGTGAGCGCGGACGGCGATGCCATCGGCGTGATGCCGCTGTATGCGATCGGCGGGCTGATGCTCGTCGGGGCGGCGGTCGCCGCGGTGAGCCGTCGGCAGAGGGGCTGAGCCCGCCGGCTATTCAGCCTGGGCCACGCCGGCGCCAGAAGCGGCGCTTCGGCGATGCGCTGGCCTCCGCCTCGGCCGCCTCTCGTGCGGCGCGGGCCCGCTCCTCGCGGCGCTCGCGCCAGGCCTCGAGCTCAGCGTCGACCTCGCGCGTGGGGGTCACGACGGGCGGCCCGCCGAGCAGCTGCAGCCGGGCATGCCGGACGCGCGCGTTGAAGTCCTCGAGCGCCTCGCGCACGTCCTGCTCGCGCGTCATGCGGTCGAGCCGGTCGTGCAGCTCCGCGCTCTCGACGCGAAGCGTGAGCGCGGGCGGGCCGAGCCCTCGCAGATTCTCGGTCTCGATCTTGCGGCGCAGCCACCAGTCGGGGTCGTGGCTCGCTCCGAGCCCCGTGAGCGGCTTGCCGGCGCCAGGCAGGTCGTCGAAGTCGCCCCGGCGGATCGCATGCTGGATCGCCTGCTCGACGATGGCGACCCGCTCCTCCGGCGTCGACCGCGCCGGCGCCTTCGCATCCTCGCTCGCCGCACCCTGATCGGACGCGTCTCGGCCGAGGTCGCGGTCCAGCCGGTAGCGCTGGGCGGCTTCACGTGGATCGGTCATCGCACCTCCCGGGGGAGTTCGGTCCTTTCAGGCTATGCCGGCTGCCACGCGGCGGCGCGGCTCAGCCGAAGCTCAGGGCATTCCACGCGCCCGGGCGGTCCAGCTGCGCGTAGCGCACGTCCGCCCCGGAGGCAGAGATCTCGGCCACGCAGGCCAGCAGCGACAGGGTCGGGTAGCCGTGGGCGTGGTTGTCGCGGATGATCGCGCGGTCGTCCGAGGGATCCAGTTCGGCGCTCTCGGCGAGCACCCGCACCCACGGCGCCCACCACTCGTCGCCCTCCGCCCTCGCGTCGGCGAACCGCCCATGCCAGGCGGCGATGCGCGGTGTCGTCTCGTCGTCGACGTCATTGTGCGCGAGCATGTGCGTGCCGGGCGTGAGGCTCTGCCGCCGCAAGCCGGCGCCGTCCCACGACGTGACGGCGACCTCGTTGCCGTTCACCTCGACGAGGTTGTATCCCAGCGTCCGCTGCACGCCCTCCGGCGAGATGCCGTCCACCGAGGCGAGCGGGATGCCGCCCCGCGACGAGAGGTCCTCGGGGCGCACGCCCTCCGGGTGCCCCGCGCGGTTGAGCAGCACCGCGAGCCGCGCGCCCCGCGCCGCGAGCCACGCGCCGCCCGCGAGCCGGTCCTGCACGCCCATCAGGCCCGGACGATCCGGCCACCACTCGCCGAGGGGGTTCCACGGCCGAAGCGGGTCCTCGTCACGCACCGCGAGCAGGCGGACGGGATCCGACGAGTCGAGCTCGGGAACGCGGACGATCACGGTGCACATCGCTCCCATTCTTCCCGAGTCCGCGCACACCGGACTCGCGGTGCGATCGCTCCCTCGTGAGCGGGGACGCCTCAGCGCGTCCTGTCGATCAGGCGCCCTGCTGCGGCGGACGCGCAAGACCGTGGCGGCCGGGCTCGTCGGGTTCCGCGGCGGTCTCGGGGGAGACCGGCGACCCGCCGGACGGCCCCTCGGTGCCCGGGTACTGGGGCTCCTCGATCTCGGTCTCGTCCCGCTCGTCCTGCGGGGGAAGGTGATCCTGCGGCTTCTTCGCGTCGTCGGGTGTGTTCATACAAACAGGTTCCGTCACGGCGCGGGCGCTCGGTCAGGGGGTTGCCCTCACCGCGGGCTCGTGTAAGGGCGCGTCATCCGCGCCCGCCTTCCGCATCACCTCCCGGGTCGCCGATCAGGCTGGAAGACTGGCGGCGTGAACACCTCGACCCGCTCCGCCCGCCCCGTGCATCGCATCGTCGTCGGAGTGACCGGCGGGATCGCCGCGTACAAGGCGGTGCAGCTCGTGCGGCTGCTCGTGAAGGACGGGCACGAGGTGCACGTCGTTCCCACCGAGGACGCGCTGCGCTTCGTCGGGGCGCCGACGTGGGAGGCGATCAGCCGACACCCGGTCACGACGTCGGTGCACGACGACGTCGCCCAGGTGCGTCACGTCGCGCTCGGCCAGCAGGCCGACCTCGTGGTCGTCGCCCCCGCGACCGCCAACACCCTCGCGAAGATGGCCGCGGGCCTCTCGGGCGACCTGCTCGGCACGACGCTGCTCGCGACCGGCGCTCCGGTGCTGGTCGCTCCGGCGATGCACACGGAGATGTGGCTCCACGCCGCGACCCAGGCGAACGTCGCGACGCTGCGCGCCCGCGGCGTGCACCTGATAGGCCCCGACAGCGGGCAGCTCACGGGCGAGGACAGCGGACCGGGTCGGATGAGCGAACCCGAGGCGATCTATACCGAGGTGGTACGGCTGCTCGCGGCGAAGCGGGATCTCGAGGGAATCCGGATCGCCGTGTCGGCGGGCGGCACGCGCGAGCCCATCGATCCGGTGCGGTTCATCGGCAACCGCTCGAGCGGACGGCAGGGGGTCGCGATCGCGCTCGCGGCGGCCGAGCGGGGCGCCGACGTCACGCTCGTCGCGGCGCACGTCGAGGAGGGCGTCCTGGCGGGGGTGCCGGCAGGGATCCGCATCGCGCACGCCGGCACCGCGGCCGAGCTGGGGGAGCGGATGACCGAGTTCGCGCCCGAGTCGGACGTCGTGATCATGACGGCGGCCGTCGCGGACTACCGCGTGGCGAACGTCGCGGATCACAAGCTCGCCAAGGAGGACGGCGCCCCCACGATCGAACTCGTGGAGAACGCGGACATCCTGGCGGGACTCGTCGCCGCGCGCCGTCCCGGCCAGCTCATCGCGGGCTTCGCGGCCGAGATGCCGACCGAGACGGAGACCGTGATCGAGCGCGGCATCCGCAAACGCCGACGCAAGGGCGCCGACCTGCTCGCCGTCAACGAGGTCGGCTGGCAGGCGGGCTTCGAGCGGCCCGACAACGCCGTGGCCATCATCGGCCCGGACGACCGCGTGATCGCGGAGGTGCGCGGCTCGAAGCGCGAGGTCGCGGACGCGGTGCTCGACGCGGTCATCCGGCTCCGCGGCTAGGCCGGGTCGATCGGGAAGTTCGCGCGGCCGGTAGGTGAGTTCAGGAGCGGATCGCCGCGCGGTCGACGGACCCCTCGGACCGTGCGCGGCGCTTCGATCCGCAAGCCCCCCCGCCGCCGCGCGCGCCCCTCGCTAGGCTCGACGACATGGCCGACATCGACATCCCCGCGATCACCCTCAACGACGGCACGCCGTTCGCCGAGCTCGGCCTCGGCACCTACAAGCTGAACGGCGAGGAGGGCATCGCCGCGATCGAGGCGGGCATCCGCATCGGATACCGCGTGCTCGACACGGCCGTGAACTACGGCAACGAGCGCGAGGTCGGCGAGGCCGTGCGCCGCGCGACGGCCGGCGGCATCGACCGCGAGGAGATCGTCGTCACCACCAAGGTCCCGGGGCGTCACCACGGCTACGACGAGGCGATCGCGAGCGGCAGGGAGTCCA
>NZ_JAPSJA010000074.1 GCF_031178525.1 Microbacterium sp. | reverse complement strand
CGGCATGGCCAACGGCGAGGAGAAGTTCCTCCCGGTGCGCGACAAGGGGCCGCAGAAGCGCTTCGCGCGCGACTACACCGACGCCGGCTGGCACCTGGGCGAGTTCCTGATGCCCGCCATGGTGCTCGTGATCATCATGACGTTCATCCCGCTGGACTTCTTCCAGTACTGGTCGTTCGTGGCGCTGTGGGTGTTCATCTTCTTCGTCGTGGGCGACATGATCATCCTCTCCCGCACCGTGAAGCGGAAGGCTGCGGCGAAGTTCGGCAAGGAGAAGCTCGAGAAGGGCCTCGGCTGGTATTCCGCGATGCGCTCCGTACAGATGCGCTTCATGCGCCTGCCCAAGGCGCAGGTCAAGCGCGGCCAGTACCCCGCCTGATCGCTCCCGCCGGGCACCCGCTCCTCGAGCGGCACGCGTCAGGAAGCGACCTCCTCAGACCGGAACCGGCTTCCGGCCCGGGGAGCGCCACGGATCAGTTCGCGCGCAGCCGCTGCAGACCGCGGTTGATCTCGCGCGCCCAGAGCGGACCGCGGTAGAGGAACGCGGTGTAGCCCTGCACGAGCGTCGCGCCGTTGTCGAGTCGCTGCTGCACGTCGTCGGCCGTCTCGACGCCGCCGACCGAGATCACGCAGAAGTCGTCGGGCACCGCGCCCCGCACCGTGCGCAGCACGTCGAGGGCGCGCGCCTTCAGCGGCGCACCCGACAGTCCCCCGGCGCCCATCGCCTCCACCTCGGCGGCCTCGGTCACGAGGCCCTCGCGCGAGATGGTGGTGTTCGTCGCGATGATGCCGGCGAGGCCCTCGTCGACGGCGAGGCGCGCGATGGCGGCGATCTCGTCGTCGGGAAGGTCCGGCGCGATCTTCACCAGGACGGGCGTGGAGCCGGCCGCATCACGCACCGAGCGCAGCAGCGGTGAGAGCGTCGCCACCGCCTGCAGTCCCCGCAGGCCCGGCGTGTTCGGCGACGACACGTTCACCGCGAGGTAGTCGGACAGCGGGGCGAGCATCCGCGCGCTCGTGACGTAGTCGGCGGTCGCGTCGGAGACGTCGACCACGCGGCTCTTGCCGATGTTCGCCCCGACCACCGCGCCGCTGCGGCGCAGGCGCGCGAGGCGACGTGCGGCGGCCTCGGCGCCGCGGTTGTTGAAGCCCATCCGGTTGATGACCGCGCGGTCGGCGATCAGGCGGAACAGGCGCGGCTTCGGATTGCCCTCCTGCGGGATGGCCGTGACGGTGCCGATCTCGACGTGTCCGAAGCCGAGGGCGTCGAGCCCCCGCACGCCGACGGCGTTCTTGTCGAAACCGGCCGCGACGCCGAACGGCGAGGGGAACACGCGCCCCAGCGCCTCGACCGAGAGCTCGGGCGCGGGGCGCGTGAGGCGGCGCACGACAGCCGCGACCGGCGCGAGGCCGGCGATGCGGATGACCGCCATGCCGAGGTGGTGGGCGGTCTCGGGATCGAAGCGTGCAAGGACGTGCCGGAAGAGGAGGGGATACATCCGCTCCAGGCTATCGGTCGGTCGGCGGTCAGGCCGACTCGTCGCCGCCCGCCGCCGCGTCGGCGAGCGAGGCGCGAGCGTGGTCGGCGCGCAGCTCGGCGATGGACGTCTCGAAGTCGTCGAGCGACTCGAACGCCTGGTACACGCTCGCGAAGCGCAGGTACGCGACCTCATCGAGCTCGCGCAGCGGTCCCAGGATGGCCAGGCCGATCTCGTTCGCGTCGATCTGGCTCAGACCGGTCTGCCGCACCGCCTCCTCCACGCGCTGCGCGAGGATCGCCAGATCCGCGTCCGTGACGGGACGGCCCTGGCAGGCCTTGCGCACACCCGAGATGACCTTGTCGCGGCTGAACGGCTCGACCGCACCCGAGCGCTTGATCACGTTCAGGCTTGCGGTCTCGATCGTCGAGAACCGGCCGCCGCACTGCGGGCACTGCCGGCGCCGCCGGATCGAGAGGCCGTCGTCGCTCGTGCGGGAATCGATGACGCGGGAGTCGCCGTGGCGGCAGAAGGGGCAGTGCATAGCGCGAAAGCCTACGCGGCGGAGCTCGGGAGATCCTGGTGGCGCGCGTCCGCGAACCGCGCCGTGATCGCCTCACCGTGAGCGGGAAGGGCCTCGGCCTCCGCGAGCGCCACGATGCCGTCGCGGACCTCCGCCAGCGCCGCGCGGTCGTACTCGATGACCTGCTGCGGGCGCAGGAACGTGTGCGCGCCGAGACCGGCCGCGTAGCGCGCCTGTCCCCCGGTCGGCAGCACGTGGTTGGATCCTGCGAGGTAATCGCCGAGGCTCACGGGCGCGTAGGAGCCGACGAACACCGCGCCCGCGCTCGTGCAGCGCGCCGCAGACGCGCGCGCATCCTGGACGTGGATCTCGAGGTGCTCGGGCGCGTAGGCGTTGCTGAACATCTCGGCCGCGGCGAGATCGTCGACCAGCACGATCGCCGACTGCTCCCCCGCCAGCGCGGCCGCCACCCGCTCGCGGTGACGGGTGGCGCTCGAGACCTCCGCCACCTCGGTCGCGACGGCCTCCGCGAGCCGCGCGCTCGGGGTCACCAGCACGGCCGAAGCCTGCTCGTCGTGCTCTGCCTGGCTGACGAGGTCGAAGGCGACCAGGCGCGGATCCGCGGTGTCGTCCGCGACGATCAGGATCTCCGTGGCGCCGGCCTCGGAATCGGTGCCGACGACGCCGGCGACCGCCCGCTTGGCGGCGGCGACGAAGTTGTTCCCCGGGCCCGACACGACATCGACGGGGTCGAGGTCGAGCGACGCGACGCCATGCGCCAGCGCGCCGATCGCGCCGGCTCCTCCCATGGCGTAGACCTCGTCGATGCCGAGCAGCCCGGCGGCGGCGAGGATCGTCGGGTGCACGCGGCCGTCCTGGTCGCGCTGAGCGGGCGAGGCGAGCGCGACGCTGCGGACCCCCGCGACCTGCGCGGGCACCACGTTCATCACGACGCTGGAGGGATAGACGGCCTTGCCCCCGGGCACGTAGACGCCCACGCGCGACACGGGCTGCCAGCGCTGCGTCACACGAGCGCCGGGACCGAGCTCGGTCACCTGCGGGGCGGGGATCTGCGCGGCCGATGCCTCGCGCACACGCCGGATCGCCTCCTCGAGCGCGCCGCGGACGTCCGCATCGAGGGACGCGAGCGCGTCGGCGATGTGCGCTGCGGGCACGCGCACCGCGTGACCCGTCACGCCGTCGAAGCGCTCGGCCTGCTCGCGCAGCGCCTGCTCGCCCCGCACGCGCACGTCCTCGACGATCTCCGCCGCGACATGCAGCGCCACGGCCCGGGCTTCTGCGGCGCGAGGGACGACGGCGAGCAGTTCCGCCGGACGAAGCGAGCGTCCGCGGAGATCGATGGTGCGCATCCCTCTATTCTGTCAGCCGCTCCTCCGGGTGGTGCTCGATGTCAGCCGCGCGTGATGCCCGAGACGTCGTGCAGGAAGCCGATGCGACCGTCGTCGTGGCGCACGACGTACGAATCGCCCCGGTCCTCGATCACGAGCGCCCATGCGGTCGGACCGACCCGGAACAGCGGCGCACCGTAGGCGTCGACGACGTCGCGCTCCTCCGGCGCGAGTGCCCAGAAAGCCTGCGGCGCGGGGACCGTGGGCTCGGGCTGCGTCGCGAGCTCGTCCTGCGTCACCGGCTCGGGCCGCGTCGCGGGCTCGTCCTGCGCCGCCGGCTCCGGCTGCGTCGCGGGCTCGTCCTCCGTCACCGCGTCAGGCCGCGTCGCCGGCTCGGCATCGGACAGGATCGGGTGGACGGTCGTCACGACGTCGTCATCCGCGCTCTGCGCGGCGGGGACCGCGGCGTCGCCGCCGGCCGGGGACTCGGCCGCGACGTTGTGCTCGACGACCTGCTCGGCGATCGCCTCGGTCTCGGTCGTGAACGGCGGCTCGGCGGCCTCCGACTGCGGAGCGTGTGCCGGCTGGGGCGTGTGAGGCGGAAGCGGAACCTGCTGCCCGTAGGCAGGCTCCCCGTACGGCGCCTGGCCCGGCGGCGGGAGCTGCTGCTGGCCGTACGTCGGCTGACCGTAAGGCGCCTGGCCGTGCTCCTGGCCGTAGGCCGGCTGGCCCCACTGCTGCTGCCCGTACGCGGGCTGCCCCCACTGCGGGGCGTGACCCGGCTGGGCGTACGGCGGCTGTCCGTAGCCCTGCGCGGGCTGGGGGTACTGCTGCCCGTAGGGTGGCTGGCCGTGCGCCTGCGGCCAGGCCTGCGGTGTCTCGGGTCGCGGTCGCTGCACGACCGACCGTGGGGCGCGGGCCGCCGGGTGCGCGACGCTCTCGGCACGGCCCGCGAAGTCGTCCTTGAACGGCGCCACGAACGGAGCGACGACCGAGAAGAACACTCCCGCCGTCGTCAGCAGCAGCTCGAGCCACACCACGCCGGAGAGGGTGAACGGGAACTCGTCGACGACGTTCTGAACGCCGTATCCCAGTCGGCTGAGCCACAGGACGGCCGCGACGGAGAAGGCGACCGACGCGAACTGGTCGACGGACAGGGATCCGACGCGCAGGCGTGTGGACGGCGACAGCCGGCGGATCACGAGCAGCACGCCCGCTGCGACCGGCAGCGCGACGCCCAGCACCCAGTCGAGCGAGGCGCCCCAGATCGACGCGTACCCCCGGTCGTACATCGAGAAGAACGACACCAGCAGGATCAGGCCCGCCAGCGCGACGAGGACCGCCTCCCGGATCGTGAACGGACCCACCCCGTGCAGCGGTGCCCCGCTTCCGCCGACGCCGGCCGTGCTGTGCTCCGCCGCGGTGGGCGGGTTCTCCGCGCCGCCGGGCGCGGAAGCAGGCTGCTCGGGAGCCTGCGGGGTGGCCGGATGCTGGTCGGTCACGCTGATCCTCTCGACGACGTGCTCGGGATGCGGTCGATCCTATCGACGCGCCTTATGGGCTCCCTGGGGCGGTTCTCCCCGGGTCAGGGGTGAGGACTCAGCCGAGGCACTGCGGCCCGAGCAGCGACTTGAGGTCGCCGAACAGGTCGGCCGTGATCCGCACCGGCAGGGGCACCTCGAACACCTTCGCCGTGCGGCCCTTGTGCATCTTGAGCCGCACCTCGGTGTCGCCCCGGTGGCGACGCAGCACATCGGCGAGATCCTGCACGACCTGCTCCGTCGCGCGCTGCTCGGGCAGCACGAGCGTGAGCGGGCCCGCCTCGTCGAAGGAGCCCACGTCGGGCGCGAACGCCGATTGCGCGTGCAGGTTCATGCCATCGTCCCGACGCGACACGCGCCCCTTCACGACCAGGATCGCGTCCTGCTGCAGGATCGGCTGGAACTCGGTGTAGGTCTTGCCCATGAACATGACCGTGACCTCGCCCTCGAAGTCCTCGACCGTGATCATGCCGTAGGGGTTGCCGCTCGATTTCGCCACGCGGTGCTGAGCGCTCGTTACGAGCCCCGCGACCGTGACCTGGTCGCCGTCCTGCAGATCCTCCGACGCCAGCAACGCGCTGATCGTGATGGTGCGGTGCTTCGCGAGCGGAACCTCGAGCCCCGCCAGCGGGTGATCAGACACGTACAGCCCGAGCATCTCGCGCTCGAACCCGAGCTTGTCCTTCTTCGTCCACTCGGGGCGATCCGGCACCTTCTGCACGGCCTGCGGCTCGTCCCACAGGCTGTCGAAGTCGAACCCGATGGCTCCCCCGGCCGCGTTGCGCTTGTCGGTGACGGCGACCTCGACCGCGCCCTCGTGAATCTCCATCAGAGCCCGCCGCGTGGACCCGGTCGAGTCGAACGCGCCGGCCTTGATGAGCGACTCGACCGTGCGCTTGTTCGCCACATGCAGCGGAACGCGGTTCAGGAAATCGTGGAACGACGTGTACGGACCGTCCTCGCGCGCGGCCACGATGCCGTCGACCACGTTGGTGCCGACGTTGCGCACCGCGCCGAGGCCGAAGCGCACGTCCTCGCCGACGGCCGCGAAGTAGTTGATCGACTCGGACACGTCCGGCGGCAGCACGCGGATGCCCATCCGGCGGCATTCGTTGAGGTAGAGCGCCATCTTGTCCTTGGAGTCGCCCACACTGGTCAGCAGCGCGGCCATGTACTCCGCCGGGTAGTGCGCCTTGAGGTACGCGGTCCAGTACGACACGAGTCCGTAGGCGGCGGAGTGGGCCTTGTTGAACGCGTAGTCGGAGAAGGGCAGCAGGATGTCCCACAGCGCCTTGATCGCGGCGTCGCCGAATCCGCGCTCCTTCATGCCGCCCGAGAACCCCTCGTACTGCTTGTCGAGCTCGGACTTCTTCTTCTTGCCCATCGCGCGACGCAGGATGTCGGCCTGGCCGAGGCTGAACCCGGCGACCTTCTGCGCGATGGCCATGACCTGCTCCTGGTAGATAATCAGGCCGTAGGTCGTGTCGAGGATGTCGCGCAGCGGCTCCTCGAGCTCGGGGTGGATCGGCGTGATCGGCTGCAGGCCGTTCTTGCGCAGCGCGTAGTTCGTGTGCGAGTTCGCCCCCATGGGGCCCGGGCGGTACAGCGCGATGACGGCCGAGATGTCCTCGAAGTTGTCGGGCTTCATGAGGCGCAGCAGCGAGCGCATGGGCCCGCCGTCGAGCTGGAACACGCCCAGGGTGTCGCCGCGCGACAGCAGGTCGTAGGCCGGACGGTCGCCGAGATCGAGCTTCTCGAGGTCGAGCTCCTCGCCGCGGTTCATCCGGATGTTGTCGAGCGCGTCCGAGATGATCGTCAGATTGCGCAGCCCGAGGAAGTCCATCTTGATCAGGCCGAGCGACTCGCACGCCGGGTAGTCGAACTGCGTGACGATCTGCCCGTCCTGCTCGCGGCGCATGATCGGGATGATGTCGAGCAGGGGCTCGCTGGACATGATCACGCCGGCCGCGTGCACGCCCCACTGGCGCTTCAGGCCCTCGAGTCCGACCGCGCGGTCGTACACCGTCTTGGCCTCGGGGTCGGTCTCGATCAGCGAGCGGAACTCGCTGGCCTCCTTGTAGCGCGGGTGCTCGGGGTCGAACATGCCGTCCAGCGGCATGTCCTTTCCCATCACGGCCGGCGGCATCGCCTTCGTCAGGCGCTCGCCCATCGAGAACGGGAAGCCCAGCACGCGGCCCGCGTCCTTCAGAGCCTGCTTCGACTTGATCGTGCCGTACGTGACGATCTGCGCCACGCGCTCGGAACCGTACTTGCGGGTGACGTACTCGATCACCTCGCCGCGGCGGCGGTCGTCGAAGTCGACGTCGAAGTCGGGCATCGACACGCGGTCGGGGTTCAGGAAGCGCTCGAAGATGAGGCCGTGCTCGAGCGGGTCGAGGTCGGTGATGCGCATCGCGTAGGCGACCATCGAGCCGGCGCCCGACCCACGGCCCGGACCCACGCGGATCCCGTTGTCCTTCGCCCAGTTGATGAAGTCGGCGACCACAAGGAAGTACCCAGGGAAGCCCATCTGCAGGATGATGCCGACCTCGTACTCGGCCTGCTTGCGGACCTTGTCGGGGATGCCCGCGGGGTAGCGGTAGTGAAGGCCCTTCTCGACCTCCTTGATCAGCCAGCTGTCCTCGGTCTCCCCTTCTGGCACCGGGAAGCGCGGCATGTAGTTGGCCGACGTGTTGAACTCGACCTCGCACCGCTCGGCGATCAGCAGCGTGTTGTCGCACGCCTCGGGGTGGTCGCGGAACAGGTGACGCATCTCCTGCGCCGTCTTGACGTAGTAGCCGTCGCCGTCGAACTTGAAGCGGTTCGGGTCGTCCAGCGTCGAGCCCGACTGCACGCACAGCAGGGCCGCGTGCGCATCCGCCTCGTGCTGATGCGTGTAGTGCGAGTCGTTCGTCGCGACGAGCGGGATGTCGAGATCCTTCGCGATCCGGATCAGATCGGTCATGACGCGGCGCTCGATCGACAGACCGTGGTCCATGATCTCGGCGAAGTAGTTCTCCTTGCCGAAGATGTCCTGGAACTCCGCGGCCGCGGCGCGGGCGGCGTCGTACTGCCCCAGACGCAGCCGGGTCTGGATCTCGCCCGACGGGCAGCCGGTCGTGGCGATGAGGCCCTTGCCGTAGGTCTGCAGCAGCTCGCGGTCCATGCGCGGCTTGAAGTAGTAGCCCTCCATGCTCGACAGCGAGCTCAGCCGGAAGAGGTTGTGCATGCCCTCGGTCGTCTGGCTCCACATCGTCATGTGGGTGTACGCACCCGAGCCCGACACGTCGTCGCTGCGCTGGTCGGGAGACCCCCACTGCACGCGCGACTTGTCGCTGCGGTGCGTGCCGGGCGTGACGTAGGCCTCGAGGCCGATGATCGGCTTGATGCCGGACGCCTTGGCGGCCTTGTAGAACTCGAACGCCGCGAACGTGTTGCCGTGGTCGGTCACCGCGATCGCCGGCATGCCGTAGTCGGCCGCCGCCTGCGTCATCGCCCCGATCTTCGCCGCTCCGTCGAGCATCGAGTACTCGCTGTGCACATGCAGGTGGACGAAGGAGTCGGAGGCCATGGATCGAGTCTAGGTTTCGCCTCCGACATGGCGGCCCGGCGCCCCGGGTGTCGGGATCGCCGGGCGCGTCGCATCAGTCGGTCGGCGCCGCGCGGTCGTCGATGCGGTCGGTCAGGCCGTCGACGCGGGCGATCGCATCGTCGAGCCCGGCGACGGCGGTCCACAGATCCGGATGCGCCGCGCGCACCTCGGCGAGGGACATGCCGGCGGAGCGCAGCGTGGCCAGGTCGTAGCTGAGGTTCGTGCGCGCGCTGGCGAGGGCGGCTCGCAGCGCGGCGGCCGCGACCGCGACATCCGCGACCAGGGTCGGATCGCCGTGCGCCGCGAGGTGCTCGAGATCCGGGATCGCCGCACGGGCCTGCGCGCCCAGCCTCGCCGATGAGCGCGCGGCCTCGAGCGACGCCCCCCGGATGGCCTCAGCGCGGCCGTCGTCGTCGCGGCGGAACGCGGCACCGAAGGCGCCTGACGCCGCGGCGTCCGCATCGGCCGCGTCCAGGGCCTCTTCCCGCAGCGCGCGCGCCCGCGCTCGCACCTCGTCCGCGTCGGAGTAGCCCGCGACCATCGAGATCAGGCCGGCCGCGAGCGCGAGCATGACGCCCGCCGCCGCTCCCCCGCCGGGGTCTCCCTGCGCCTCGCCGAGGCGCGCCGTCCATCGGTCGATGCTGGCGTCGCGCGTGGTCATCCGCTCTGACATGCGCCCATCCTCTCGGTCCCCGCGCCCGGCGGCCAGGACTTGACAGGCGCGGATCAGCGGAGGGAGGACACGGCGACGAAGGCCTTCTGCAGGGCCACCTTCTGCTGCTCGTACCGCACGGCGATGAAGATCAGCAGCGCGCCCGCCAGTCCCGCCCACAGCCACCACGGCACGACGGTGTAGGTGGTGGAGATCCACGGCCACAGCTGCGCCACGCCGTGGACGAGCGCGACGACCGAGCCCAGCACGAGCGGTGCCTGCAGCCTGCCCAGCGCGCCGATCACCACGAGCGCCACGGCGACGACGCCCAGGGCGACCACTCGCCAGAGCGCGGAGGGACCGAGGTCGTGCAGCAGCGACGGGATCAGCAGGAGCACCAGTCCCGGGCCGAGGGCCGACCAGCTGCGCGCGCCGGCCGCGCTGCGCATCCTGCGCGCTCCCAGCGCGGTGAGGCCGAGAGCCGGTGGGACGGTCAGCAGCTCGAGCGGCCGCAGGCCCAGTGCGAGCGCCCCGAGCGCGAAGACCGCGACGGCCGCCGTCGCGGCGATCCAGAGCCCGGATCCGAGCCTCGCACGCAGCGCGAAGCCCCCGCCGGCGACGACGGTGAGCACCGTGGTCGTCGCGACGGCGACGATCTGCGCTCCCGGCTCCGGCAGCGCGACCAGCCCCCCCGACTCGCCCAGCGCGAGCACCACCGCCCCGATACCGACCCCACCGGCCGCGACCTGCCGGATGCGAGGGTCGGACGCCCGCAGGAAGGCGACGGTCGCGACCGACGAGACCGCCAAGAAGCACGCGAACGGCCAGATCGCCGCCTCACCGACGGGATCGCCGTCCGTCGCCGCCAGATAGCGCGGGACGGCCGCGAGGACCGCGGTCGCGACGCCGCCCGCGGCGAGGACGGCGCCGAAGCGGGTCCAGGCGCGCGGGCGCAGCAGCCACGCGCCGACGCCCCCGCCGAGCGTGGCCACCGCGAAGATGCCGACGGTCGGCGCGAGCGCGCCCGCGCCTCCGAGCAGCGCGGCGAGCGATGTCAGCGCCACGCCCGCGATGGGCGCCGCGAGCACCCATGCGGACGCGACGGCGGTGCCCCGCCAGACGAGCACGGCACCGAGCAGCACCGCGCCGGCGCCCGCGAGGCTCGCCGGCAGCGCGGCGGCCTCGAGCGTCACGAGCACGCGGAACCCCATGACCAGCGCGCCCGCCGACAGCACGAGCGCGGACGGCACCGCGAGGGGGTGACGCAGGAGACCCGCAGCCAGCGCGAGCACCGTGCCCGCGACGATGACGGTCCACATCCGCGCGTCCGCGACGGGCGCCGCGAGGCTGGGCCCCATCGCGACCGCGAGCCCGCACAGCCACACGACGTGCTCGGCGCGCACCGCCTCGCCCGGGGTGCGGGCACGCCCCAGCAGCGCCGCGATCGCGCCCGCCAGCGTCATGGCCGCGATCGGCAGCGACACGAGCTCGATCGGCTCGTAGGTGCCGCGCAGCAGCGCGCTCGTCCCCAGCAGCATCGCCGCTGCGAGCGTCGTCCAGCGCGAGACGGCGGCGAACGGCGCCCTCGCGACGTGCGCGGAGGCGACGTGCACGACGGCGAGCACGGCGAACGCCGCCGCCTCCGTCGCGACGTCGCGCGGCATCACGAGCAGGGCGACGAGTGAGGCCAGGACGCTGAGCGGCGGCACGACGCGCGCGAACGCGCCCGGTCTGCGCGGCGGGCGCACGGCGCCGAAGGCCGCCAGGTACGCCGTGACGACCGGCAGGAGCAGCCAGACGTGCTCCGGCGCCCCGTCTGCGCCGAACACGAGAGCGAGCGCCCGGTCGTAGACGCCGACGATGATCGCCACGAGCGCCGTCGTGGCTCCGGACGCCGCGAGGCCGG
>NZ_JAPSJA010000305.1 GCF_031178525.1 Microbacterium sp. | reverse complement strand
CAGGGGTCCCGTCGTCAAGAGGTCTGCGACCCCTCCACCCACGCGAGGTACTCGTCCGACACCGTGCCGGTGATGTAGCGGCCGTCGAAGCAGCTCATGTCGAGATCGGTCACTGCGGATCCCTCGGTGATCGCGGCCCTCAGGTCGTCGACCTCCTGATACACGAGGTGGTCGCAGCCGAGCTCTGCCGCGATCTCGGGGATGGTCCGGCCGTGCGCGATGAGCTCGTGACGTGACGGCATGTTGATGCCGTAGACATGCGGATGCCGCACCGGCGGGGCGGCGGACGCGAAGGTGACCGACTTGGCTCCGGCATCCCTCGCCATCTGGATGATCTGCTTCGAGGTGGTCCCCCGGACGATCGAGTCGTCGATGAGCAGCACGTTCTTGCCGCGGAACTCCGTCGACATCGCGTTGAGCTTCTGACGCACGCTCTTCTTGCGCACCGCCTGCCCCGGCATGATGAAGGTCCGGCCGACGTAGCGGTTCTTGTAGAAGCCCTCGCGGTACTCGATGCCGAGCTTGCGGGCCACCTCCATGGCCGCCGGCCGCGAGGAGTCCGGGATCGGCATCACCACGTCGATCTTGTCGCGCGGGACGTGCTTCGCGATGGTGTCGGCAAGGCGGTCGCCCATCCGCAGGCGCGACTCGTAGACGGAGATGCCGTTCATCACGGAGTCGGGGCGGGCGAGGTAGACGTACTCGAACGCGCACGGGGTGAGCTGGACGTCCTCGGCGCACTGCTTGCTGTGCAGCTCACCGTCGTTCGTGATGAACACGGCTTCGCCGGGCGCGATCTCGCGCACCACGTCGTAGTCGCCGTTCTCGAGGACCAGCGACTCGCTCGCGACGACCCACTCGTCGCCCTGAGGAACATCCTCCCCGGCCCGGCTCCTGCGGTGCCCGAGGATGAGGGGGCGGATGCCGAACGGATCGCGGAACGCGAGGAGCCCGTAACCGGCGATCACCGCGATCACGGCGTACGCCCCTTCGATGCGCTGGTGCGTGCGGGCGACGGCCTCGAAGATCCGCTCCGGATCGAGGTCGACCGTCGACGTCGTGGCCTGCAGTTCGCCGGCGAGCACGTTGAGCAGGAGCTCGGTGTCGCTGGAGGAGTTCAGGTGACGGCGATCGCGCTGGGCCATGTCAGCCGTGAGCTCGCGCGTGTTGGTGAGGTTGCCGTTGTGGATGAGGATGATGCCGTAGGGCGCGTTCACGTAGAACGGCTGCATCTCCTCCTCGCTCGAGGCCGTGCCCTTGGTCGCGTAGCGCACGTGGCCGAGGCCGACGTTGCCCAGCAGCGAGCGCATGTCACGCGTGCGGAACGCCTCGCGCACCATCCCCTGCGCCTTCGCGTTGTGCATGACGCCGTTCGGCTCCGCCGTCGCGATGCCCGTGGCGTCCTGGCCGCGGTGCTGCAGCAGCAGGAGCGCGTCGTAGATGTCCTGGTTGACCGGGGCAGTCCCGACCATTCCGACGATGCCGCACATGGGTTGTTACTTCGCTCCGTCCGCGTACGCGCCCACGAGGCGCACCGCTCCGCCGTCGACGCCCTTGGCGCCCTGCTCGAACTCTCCTGCCGGACGTGCGCCGAGGCCCACGGTGCCGACCTGCCACGCGGGCATGCCCTCCGCCTCGAGCGCCGCGATCGCCGCATCCTGCTGCTCCGCCGCGATCACGGCGAGGAAGCCGATGCCGAGGTTCCAGGTTCCCTCCGCCGACTCCAGCGTCGACCCGGCGATGTCGCTGAGCACACGGAAGACCGGGCTCGGCGACCAGGTGCTGCGGTCGACCTCGGCCCAGCTGCCCTGCGGGAGGACACGGGCGAGGTTCGCCGCGATGCCGCCGCCGGTCACGTGGCTGAGTGCGTGCACTCCCCCGGAGAGCTGCTCGATCAGCCGCAGCAGCGGAAGCGTGTAGAGGCGGGTCGGCTCGAGGAGAGCCTCGCCCCAGGTGCTGCCGAAATCCGCCGCGTTGTCGCCGTAGCCGATCCCCGCGTTCGTGACGATGTGCCGCACGAGGGAGTAGCCGTTGGAGTGCAGGCCGCTGGAGGCGATCGCGATCACCGCGTCGCCGTCGACGACCCGCTCCGCGCCGAGGATCGCGTCGGCCTCGACGACTCCGGTCGCAGCGCCGGCCACGTCGTAGTCGCGCGGCCCGAGCAGCCCCGGATGCTCGGCGGTCTCCCCGCCGATCAGGGCGGTGCCGGTGGCGGAGCAGGCCTCCGCGATGCCGCGCACGATATCGGCGATGCGCTTGGGGAACACCTTGCCGCATGCGATGTAATCGGTCATGTACAGCGGCTTCGCGCCGACCACGACGATGTCGTCGACGACCATGCCGACGAGGTCCTGGCCGATCGTGTCGTGCTTGTCGATGGCCTGCGCGATGGCGACCTTCGTGCCGACGCCGTCGGTGCTGGATGCGAGCAGCGGCCTGCGGAAGTCGCGCAGGGCGCTCGCATCGAACAGGCCGGCGAAACCGCCGACACCGCCGAGCACTTCGGGGCCGTGCGTCGCGCGCACGGACGACTTCATCAGCTCGACGGCGAGATCGCCCGCAGCGGTATCGACGCCGGCTTCGGAATAGGGGTTGGTGGGGGAGGCAGCCACCCGTCCAGCCTACCGCCCGCGCGGGCGCCGTCTCTGCGAGGACGCCCGGCGCGCGGCGGTGGCTCGGCCGAGATCGGGGTGCGGCGCGGGGGAGGGGGTCGCCGCACCCCGATGCCCTCAGCCGGCGGACCCGCCGAGGTTGCTCCGCGCCTGCTGCGCGCTGTCCGCCACGTTCTGAGCGGC
>NZ_JAPSJA010000304.1 GCF_031178525.1 Microbacterium sp. | reverse complement strand
GCGAAGCCCGTCACGAGCGTCGTGCCGAACCCGGCCTTGAACTCGTGGAAGGCGCTGCCGTCGACAAGGCGCGCGATGATCTCCCGGACGTCGTACGGCGTCTGCAGATCGGCCGGGATCGCCGCGCCGAGCGTCGCGGGGTCGATGAGCGGCTCCTCCGTCTCGGCGATCTGCCACGGTGGTGCGGGGCTCGGCGGCAGCGTGGCGACGATGTCCCGCACGATCCCGAGCGCGTGCTCGTCCGAGTCGGCGAGGTGGTCCGCGACCCCGGAGACCGTCGTGTGCAGCTCGCCGCCGCCCAGGTCCTCGGCGGTGACGATCTCCCCCGTGGCAGCTTTCACGAGCGGCGGGCCGCCCAGGAAGATCGTTCCCTGCTCGGCCACGATCACGGTCTCGTCGCTCATGGCGGGGACGTACGCGCCGCCCGCCGTCGACGATCCCATGACGCACGCGATCTGCGGGATGCCCTCGGCGCTCATGGTCGCCTGGTTGTAGAAGATCCGGCCGAAGTGCTCGCGATCGGGGAACACCTCGTCCTGCAGCGGCAGGAACGCTCCCCCCGAATCGACGAGGCTGATGCACGGCAGACGGTTCTCGCGTGCGACCTGCTGCGCGCGCAGGTGCTTCTTGACGGTGAGCGGGTAGTAGGTGCCGCCCTTGACCGTCGCGTCGTTGGCGATGACCATGCACCGGCGACCGGCGACCAGCCCGATGCCTGTGATGATCCCCGCCGCGGGCGCCTCGTCGTCGTACATCCCGTTCGCGGCGAGCGGCGTGAGCTCGAGGAACGGGCTGCCCGGGTCGAGGAGCCGATCCACGCGCTCGCGCGGCAGCAGCTTGCCGCGCGTGGTGTGCCTTTCCCTCGCCCTCGCGGGACCGCCGAGCGCCGCGGCGCCCAGCCGGTCGCGCAGCTCGCCGACGAGCGCCGCCATCGCCTCGGCCCGCGCCGTTCCGTCCGCGCTGCCGGCATCGACCATCGTCGTCAGCCGCTCCATCGTCGCCCTCTCCCCGCCATCCGCGCCGTCCGCATCCGCGCCGTCCGCATCAGCCGCGGGCGAGCGCCAGGCCGGGACGCTCGAGCATGCGCCCGATGTCGCGCACGAAAGCGCTCGCCTCGCGCCCGTCGATGACCCGATGGTCGAACGACACCGTGATGGTCATGACGTCGCGCAGCGCGACCGCTCCCTCGTGCTCCCACGGCAGGCGCCGCACGGCTCCCAGCGCGACGATCGCGGACTGGCCGGGAGTGAGAAGCGGGATGCCACCGTCGACGCCGAACACGCCGACATTCGAGATCGTCAGGGTCGACGACGTCAGCGCCGCGACGCCGATCGACCCGTCCCGCGCCTCCGCGGCTCGCGCGGCGATCGCGCCTGCCAGCTCTGTCGCATCCAGGAGGTCGGCGTCGTCGACGCTCGCCACGACCAGCCCGCGCTCGGTCGCCACCGCGATGCCGAGGTTGATCCGCTCGTGGAACTCGATCTCCTCCGCCTCGGCGTGGAACGTCGCGTTGACGCCCGGCGTGCGCTTGGCGGCGAGGATCACGGCTCGGCCCGCAAGGGACAGCAGGGTGGGCGACGGGGAGCCGTCCGCGGCGAGGTCGCGCGCGAGCCTGCGGGTCTCGGTCACGTCGACCTGCAGGAAGCACGCGGCGTGCGGCACCGCGAGGGCCGCCGTCATGGCCTTCGCCGTCTGCTTGCGCAAGCCGCTCACGCGCTCGCGGTGCGACGCACGCGGCGACGGCGCCGCGGCCGCCCTGTCGAGGTCGGCGCGGGTGACGACACCGCCTTCCCCCGTCGGGACCACGCCGGCGAGGTCGATGCCGCGCTCCTTGGCGAGCCGCCGCACGGGAGGGAACGCGCGCGCGGGCTGCCGCGGAGTGCGCACGAACGGCGCCTGTGCGAACGTCCGGGCGGCGCGCTTCGGCTTGCGGCCTCCCGCGACCTTGACGGAGCCCACGAGCACGGCGACCCGCTCCTCGGGGGGCTCCTCCTGCGCGGGCTGCTCCTCTGCCGTGTTCGCCGCGTCCGGCCCGCCCGATTCGAAAGTGGGCCCGGCCGGCGCCGGCGCGGACGGCGTCGACTCGCCCGCCGTTGCGACGGGCTCCGGAGCTGCGGGCGCCGCCGGGGCACCGGGTCCGCTCAGCTCGTCCTCGACCTCGTACTCCACGAGCGGAGCGCCCACCTCGAGCGTCTCACCCTCCGACGCGTGCAGGCGCCGGATGACTCCCGCGTACGGGCTCGGCAGGTCGACGACGGCCTTGGCGGTCTCCACCTCGGCGATCACCTGGTTGAGCGCGACGGCGTCCCCTTCTGCGACCTTCCAGCTCACGATCTCGCTCTCCGTGAGCCCCTCCCCCAGATCCGGCAGCCGGAAGACGACGCTCATCGCGCACCCCCTTCCCGCACGAGCTCCCGCGGAGCGCGCGCGTCCAGCCCGGACGCCTCGAGCCCGGACGGCTCCAGCAGGGTGCGCGACGAACGCCGCCCCAGCGTGCGATCGACGGCGTCGAGGATCCGGTCCAGCCCCGGCAGGTAGTGGGACTCGAGCGCGGACGGCGGATAGGGGGTGTCGTAGCCCGTGACGCGCTCGGGTGCCGCCTCGAGGGCCGCGAACGCGCGCTCGACCACGCTCGTGATCAGCTCGCTCGACACCGACGCCTCACCGGGAGCCTCGTGCGCCACCACGAGCCGCCCCGTGCGCTCGACGCTCGCGACGACGGCGTCGACGTCGAGCGGCGAGATGGAGCGGAGATCGATCACCTCGATCTCGATCCCGTCGTCGACCGCGGCGGCCG
>NZ_JAPSJA010000073.1 GCF_031178525.1 Microbacterium sp. | reverse complement strand
GGGTCGGGCCGGTCAAGATCGCCTCGGACGGCTCGTTCATCGGACGCTCGGCAGCGATGCATCACTGCTTCCATGGCGAGCCCGACAACAACGGTGTCCTGCTGTACGACCCCGAGCTGCTGACGAAGTACGTCGTCGGCGCCCACAGGGCCGGGTGGACCGTCGCCGCACACGCGATCGGCGACCGCGCGATCGATCACGTGCTCGACGCGTTCGCGCTCGCGCAGCGCGAGGCGCCGCGCCACGGCGTGCGCCACCGGATCGAGCACTTCGCGCTCGCAACCGACGAGCACATCCGGCGCGCCGCCGAGCTCGACGTGATCCCCGTCCCGCAGGGCGTGTTCATCTCCGACTTCGGCGACGGCATGGCCGCTGCCGTCGAGCCCGAGCTGCGCGATCTCATCTATCGCGTGAAGTCGCTCGCCGACGCCGGGATCGTGCTCAACGGCTCGACCGATTCCCCGGTCTCCGATGCGAACCCGCTGGTGTCGATCCACGACATGGTGAATCGCCGGACCCGGTCCGGCGCCGTGCTCGCGCCGGCCGAGAGGATCACGGTCGCCGAGGCGGTGCGCGCGTACACCTTCGGCTCGGCCTACTCCGTGAGCCAGGAGCACGACAAGGGCACGCTCGAGGTCGGCAAGCTCGCCGACTTCGTCGCACTCAGCGACGACCTGTTCCAGATCGCACCGGACCGCATCCGCGACCAGCAGGTGACGGCGACGTTCATCGGCGGACGGCAGGTGTACGGCGAGGAGTGAGCACTCCGCGTGCGTCCGGCCGCGAGTGAGGGGATCCGCTTGTGACGATCCCCTCACTCGTCCGCGCGTCGCGCTGCGGCTCAGGCGTTGGGCAGGAACGTGTACTTCGTCGAGAGGTACTCGTGGATGCCCTCGAAGCCGCCCTCACGGCCGACGCCCGACTGCTTGACGCCGCCGAACGGCGCGGCGGCGTTCGAGACGACGCCCGCGTTGAGGCCCATCATGCCGGTCTCGAGGCGCTCGATCATGCGGTGGCCGCGCTGCAGGTCCTCGGTGTAGACGTACGACACCAGGCCGTACTCCGTGTCGTTCGCGAGGCGCACGGCGTCGTCCTCGGTCGAGAACGTCGCGATCGCCAGAACGGGGCCGAAGATCTCCTCGCGCAGGATGGCGCTGCCCGGCTGGACACCTGTCACGACGGTCGGCTCGTAGAACGTGCCGGGGCCCTCGAGCCTGCCGCCGCCGGCGAGAACGGTCGCGCCGCGCTCGGTCGCGTCGGCCACGAGCTCGACGGCCTTGTCGACCGCGTCGGAGTCGATCAGGGGGCCGATCTCGACGCCCTCCTCCGTGCCGCGGCCGATCTTCATGCTCTTGACGCGCTCGGTGATCCGGTTCGCGAACTCCTCGGCGACCGACTCATGCACGATGAAGCGGTTCGCGGCCGTGCATGCCTGGCCGATGTTGCGGAACTTCGCCTGCATCGCGCCGGTGACCGCCTTGTCGAGGTCGGCGTCCTCGAACACCACGAACGGCGCGTTGCCGCCGAGCTCCATCGACACGCGCAGCACGCCCTCGGCGGCCTGCGCGATGAGCTTGCGGCCCACCTCGGTGGATCCGGTGAACGACAGCTTGCGCAGGCGCGGGTCGGCGATGATCGGACCCGACACGCGGCTGGACGACGCCGACGTGATCACGTTCACGACGCCCTGGGGCAGTCCCGCCTCGACGAGGAGCTGCGTGAAGAACAGCGTCGTGAGCGGCGTGAGCTGCGGCGGCTTGATCACGACGGTGCAGCCCGCGGCGAGCGCCGGCGCGATCTTGCGCGTTGCCATGGCGAACGGGAAGTTCCACGGCGTGATGAAGAACGCCGGTCCGACCGGGCGCTGCGACACGATGATGCGGCCCGTGCCCTCGGGGTTCGAGCCGTATCGGCCCGCGATGCGCACGGCCTCCTCGCTGAACCAGCGGTTGAACTCGTTGCCGTACGTGACCTCGCCCTTCGCCTCGGCGAGCGGCTTGCCCATCTCGAGCGTCATCAGCAGGGCGACGTCGTCGGCGCGCTCCCGCACGAGGTCGAACGCGCGGCGCAGGATGTCGCTCCGCTCGCGCGGCGGGGTGTTCGCCCACTGGTCCTGCACGGCGACGGCGGCGTCGAGAGCGCGGATGCCGTCCTCTTCCGTGCCGTCGGCGACCTGCGCGATGACCTCGTTCGTCGAGGGGTCGCGCACGTCGAACGTCTTGCCCGACGACGAGTCGACCCACTCGCCGCCGATGAACAGGCGGGTCTCGACCTCGGCCAGCAGCGCCTTCTCGCGTTCGTTCACGGTTGTCCTCCGTTCGTCTGTCACGGACCGCTGTCCCTCGGCATCGCCGCCGGGGTCGGTCTGTCCCTGCCGAGATTACGCCCCGGGCGGGGTGCAAGGATGTGGATTGACGCCCGGCGCTCCATGGTGACTATGTGCACTCCGCACACCGGGGCGGACGGTGCGCATCCGACTTCTCGCACGAAGGAACTCGGGCCGCTCTCCTCATCGAGCGCTGAGGCCGTACCTACTACGCTCGTCGGTGTGACCGACCGCGCCCCGCTCTCCCGCAAGCTCTCCGCCATCGCCGAATCCGCCACGCTGAAGGTGGATGCAAAGGCGAAGGCGCTGAAGGCCGAGGGCAAGGCCGTGATCTCCTATGCGGCGGGCGAGCCCGACTTCCCGACGCCGGAGTTCGTGGTCGATGCCGCGGCCGAGGCGCTGCGGGATCCCGCGAACTTCCGCTACACGCCCGCTGCCGGGCTGCCGGCGCTGCGCGAGGCGATCGCCGCCAAGACGCTGCGCGACTCGGGTCTCGACATCCCCGCCTCGCGCGTTGTCGTGACGAACGGCGGCAAGCAGGCCGTCTACCAGGCGTTCCAGGCCGTCGTGAATCCGGGCGACGAGGTGCTGCTGCCCGCGCCGTACTGGACCACGTACCCGGAGGCCATCCGTCTCGCGGACGGCGTCCCGGTCGAGGTCTTCGCCGGCGCGGATCAGGACTACAAGGTCACCGTCGAGCAGCTCGAGGCCGCGCGCACCGACCGCACCACCGTGCTCGTGTTCGTCTCGCCCTCGAATCCGACGGGCTCCGTCTACACGCCCGAGGAGACGAAGGCGATCGGCGAGTGGGCGCTCGCGCACGGCATCTGGGTGGTCAGCGACGAGATCTACCAGAACCTCACGTACGAGGGCGCCCGCGCGGTGTCCATCGTCGAGGCCGTGCCGGAGCTCGCCGAGCAGACGCTGCTGCTCAACGGTGTGGCCAAGACGTACGCCATGACGGGCTGGCGGGTGGGCTGGATGGTCGGACCCGCCGACGCGATCGGACTCGCCGCCAACCTGCAGTCGCACCTGTCGAGCAACGTCAACAACATCGCCCAGCGCGCCGCCCTCGCGGCGCTGACTGGCTCGCAGCTCGAGGCCGAGGACATGCGCGCCGCGTTCGACCGCCGCCGCCGGCTGATCGTCGACGAGCTGGCGCGGATCCCGGGGGTCGAGGTGCCGATTCCGCTGGGCGCGTTCTACGTCTACCCCGATGTGCGCGGCCTGCTCGGGCGCGAATGGGCGGGCCGCACACCCACGACGACGCTCGAGCTCGCCGATCTCATCCTCGACGAGGCCGAGGTCGCCGTGGTGCCGGGCGAGGCCTTCGGCCCTTCCGGCTACCTGCGCCTGTCCTACGCGCTCGGCGACGATCAGCTCCTCGAGGGCGTGCAGCGCCTGCAGCGGCTGTTCGCCTGACCCCTCTCCTCGACGGCCGTCCTGCGATCGCGGGCGGCCGTCGATCCGTTCCGTCACTCCGTCCGCCTCGTCCCTGAAACTCACATGGCTCCTTCTCTCATCACGGGCTCCCCGTGGCGCGTCATCCTGGCGTTCTCCGTTCCGCTGCTGCTCGGCAACGTGGTGCAGCAGGTGTATCAGATCGCCGACACGATCGTCGTCGGCCGCTACCTGGGCGTCGACTCGCTCGCCGCGGTCGGCGCGACCGGCAGCCTGCTGTTCCTGCTTCTCGGCTTCGCGTGGGGCCTCACGAGCGGCTTCGCGATCCCGACCGCGCAGGCGTTCGGAGCACGTGACCACGCCGCCGTCCGCCGTTCGGTCGCGGCGGGCACGATCCTCACTGCGCTCGTCACCGTGCTCATCACGGCGCTCGCGCCGCTCGTGTCGGGACCGGCACTGGCGCTGATGCAGACGCCGGACGAGCTCATGGACGAGGCGACGGTCTTCACCCAGATCAGCTTCCTGGGTGCCGGCGCGATGATGTTCTTCAACTACCTCTCCGCGATCATCCGTGCGATCGGGGACTCGCGCACGCCGCTCGTGTTCCTGACGATCTCGTGCGCCCTCAACATCGTGCTCGTGCTGGCGTTCGTCGGTGCGTTCGGCTGGGGCGTCGCGGGCGCGGCGCTCGCGACGGTGCTGGCGCAGACCATGTCGGTGCTGATGTGCCTCGAGTACGTGCGACGTCGCCTGCCCATGCTGCACGTGCACCGCGAGGACTGGCGCGCGGCCCGCGCCGACCTGCGCGAGCACCTGCGTCTAGGGCTCCCGATGGGCTTCCAGGCCTCGATCATCGCCATCGGCACGATCACGGTGCAGGTCGCGCTCAACACGCTCGGCACCGACGCGGTCGCCGCGTACACGACGGCGTCGCGCATCGACAGCCTCGCGGTCGCGTTCCTGCAGTCGCTCGGCCTCGCCGTGTCGATGTACGCGGCGCAGAACATCGGCGCCCGCCGGCCCGACCGGATCCGGCGCGGGGTCGGTCAGGCGACCTGGCTCGCGCTGATCGTGGCCGCGCTCCTCGGCACGTTCATGATCCTGTTCGGCGCGTCGATCGTCCGCGTGTTCATCGGCGACGGCTCCGACGCGGTCGTCGAGCTCGCGCACGGCATGCTCGTGGTCAACGGCGTCTCGTACGTGCTGCTCGGCGTGCTGTTCGTGCTTCGCGGGGCTCTGCAGGGCCTCGGCCACACGCTGATCCCGACTGTCACGGGCATCGTGGAGCTCGCGATGCGCGCCGGCGCGGCGATCATCCTCGGGGGCGTCCTGGGCTTCATCGGCGTCGCGCTGAGCAACCCGCTCGCCTGGCTCGGCGCGGTCGTCCTGCTGATCCCTGCCTACGTCAGCGCGCATCGTGCGCTCGGGGCCATGCCCGTGGATCCGATCGAGGTCACCGAGACCACCGCCATCCCGATCATCGGCCCGACCGACGGCTCCATGGCGGTCGACGCGGTCATGACGGCGCCGGTGCCGGTCATGCGGCGCCGCTTCCCGCGCCGCTGAGTCTCGACGGCCGCTGCGTCGGCGCCCTGCAGGCGCCGGCCTCGGTCAGAGCTCGACGCCCACCAGCACGGGCTCGGGCATCAGCACGATGCCGAACTCTGACGCGACGCGGCTCTGCACGAAGCGCGCGAGCTCGCCGACCTCCTCGGCTGTCGCACCACCGCGGTTCGTGAGCGCGAGCGTGTGCTTCGTCGACAGCGAGGCACGCGATCGAGGCAGCTTGAATCCCTTGGGCAGGCCCGCGTTCTCGATCAGCCACGCCGCGCTGACCTTCACCTGCGTCTCGGCGTGGGTGGCCGGCGGGATGTAGCCATCCCACTGCGACAGGGGGATGACCGACACGGCGTCGACCGTCGGCGTCAGGGGCCAGCGCGGGCACTCGGCGGGCAGCGTCTGCGCCACGCCCTCCGTCACGATCGGGTTGTTGAAGAAGGATCCGGCACTGTGCGTGTCGTGATCGGGCTCGTCGAGCACCATGCCCTTGCCGCCGCGGATCGCGAGCACCGTGTCGCGGATCCATGACACGGTGACCGCCTGGTCGGGCGCGATCCCGAGGGCTGAGCGCAGCCGCGCGTCGATTACCGGGCGGGGCTCGTGCCCCACGACCGCGAGGTCGAGCGTGAGCGACAGGACGACGGCCTGGCGCTGCGGCGCAGAGCCGTAATGGTGCTTGAGCACCGACGTGCGGGGACCCAGCCCGAGCTCGCTGGCGGGGACGGTCGAGACGTCGCCCGTGTCGGCGTCGATGAGGTCGACCTCCACAAGCGTCTGCACGATCTCCTGACCGTATGCCCCGACGTTCTGGATCGGCGCGGCGCCGGTCGTGCCGGGGATGCCCGACATCGCCTCGATGCCGCTCAGCCCCTGCGCCACGCTCCAGGCGACGAGCTCGTCCCAGTTCTGCCCGGCCTCGACCCGCAGCCGCACGTATCCGTCACGCGCGCCCGGCACCACCTCGAAGCCGGAGGTGAGGATCCGGATCACCGTGCCGGGGAACGGGTCGTCACCGGCGAGCAGGTTGGAGCCGCCGCCGAGCACGAACCACGGCTCGTCGCCCGCGGCCCAGACGTCGCGCAGCGCGGCGACCAGCTCGTCGCGCGTGCGAGCGTCGATCATGCGCTCGGGCGCCGCGCCCACGCGCAGCGTGGTGAGTTCCCGCAGCGGGATGGGGGCGACCTCGGGCATCACGCCCTCCGGACGCGCACCTGCGCCTTGCCGAGCACGCTCGTGCCGGAGGACGTCACCGTGAGGTCGATGCGCGCGGTCTCGTCGTCGAGCTGCCCCACCTTGGCGGACACCTCGACGTCGGCGCCGGTCTCCGCGTCGACGACGACCGGCTTGCTGAAGTTCACGCCGTAATCGACGATCCGGCCGGCATCCCCCAGCCACTCGCCGATGGTCGCGACCGCCAGGCCCATGGTGAGCATGCCGTGCGCCAGCACGCCGTCGAGGCCCACGCGCGCAGCCACGTCGTCGCGATAGTGGATCGGGTTGAAGTCGCCCGACGCGCCCGCGTAGCGCACGAGCGCCTCGCGGGTCAGGTGGACCGTGCGCTCGGCGACGACGTCGCCCACGGTCAGGTCGCTCAGGGCGCCGGCGCTCATTCGTCTCCCCCGATCAGCAGCACGGACGTGGCGGTGACGACGTGGCCGCCGTCGGCGTCCGTGATCTCGGTCTCGCTCGTGACCATGGCTCCGGCGCCCATGGCGCGCAGGCCCGTCACGGTCATGCGGCCGCGCAGCTCGTCGCCCGCGACGATCGGGCGCGTCCAGCGGAAGCTCTGCTTCGCGTGGATCGTGCGCTCGAGCGCGATGCCCGAGTCGGGCTGGGCGAGCAGCTGCTGCAGCGTCAGGTCCTGGATCACCATCGCGAACGTCGGCGGGGCGACCACATCGGCGTAGCCGAGCGCGCGGGCCGCCTCGGGGTCGCGATGCTCGGCCGCATCGGCGAACACCGCACGGGCGAATTCGCGCACTTTCTCGCGACCGACGAGATAGGGCGGCGTCGGCGGAAACTGGCGACCCAGCAGTTCGGGATTCACAGGCACCGTTCGATCCTAACGACCGTGCCCGAGCACTCACTCGGCCCGGCGGGCCACCACGGTGAACGTGGAGGGAACGCGGTCGCGCTCCTGCTCGGGCCAGGCCCATCCGCCCGGCACCTCGACCATGCGGTCGCTGAAGCGCCAGGGCAGCGTTGTGTCCTCGTCTAGACGCAGGATCTGCAGCCCCGCGCCGATCAGCGCGTTCACGACCTCGGAGAGCGGGTGCGGCCACTCGTACGTGCGGGTGCTGCTGAGGGTGCCGTCGCCGACGTAGGTGGTCTGCTCGTCCCACTGCTGCGCACGCCCGTTCGGGAAGTACCGGTACGCGATATGCAGCCCCGGGGCGTTCTCATCGAGCGCGTACAGCGCGGGATGACCGTCCCGGATGTAGAACAGCCCGCCCGGGCGCAGGAGCCCCGCGATCTGGGCGGCCCAGCGATTCAGGTCCGACAGCCACGAGATCGTGCCGATGCTCGTGTAGACGACGTCGAAGTCGCCGGTGACCGCCGCGCGCGCGTCGAGCACGTCGCTGAGCACCCAGGTCGCGTCGACGCCGTGGCGTGCGGCCAGGCGTTCGGCCGCGGCGAGCGCCTCGGGCGAGAAGTCGACGCCCGTGACCGTCGCGCCCGCCCGTGCCAGCGAGAGCGTGTCGGTGCCGATGTGACACTGCAGGTGGCACACGTCCAGCCCCTCGAGCGACGGCACGAACCGCTGGAGCGCGGCGAGATCGAACCGGACGACGTCGGACAGGTACGAGGGGTCGTCGTATGCATCGAGCCCGTACGCCTGCTCATGCAGCGCGACGCGCTCCTCCCAGTTCGCGAGGTTCGCCGCGCGCGCCTCGTCCCATCCGACCGCTGTGTCCTCGCCTGCCATATCGCCAGCCTATGGTCGTAGACTCTCGGGCGTGTTCATCACGCGAGCGCCCCTCGGGGCGAAGGAGGTCGCCGGCGCATTCCGCGCCGGCAGGAGCTGACGCGCACCCGCGCGCTCCCTTCCCGGCTGCCTCGGCGGCCGCTCCCCCTCCGCCGCTCGCGGCGACATCCGGATGCTCCGCATCCCCTCTTCAAGGACACATTCATGCTTCCCCTCACCGAGCGCGACATCCGCGCCTCCTTCGTCAACGCCAGTCGCAAGGAGGTCTCCGACCTCACCCTCCCCTCGGGGTTCGACGAGATCGTCTGGGACCGCCTCGACTACCTCGGCTGGGCCGATCCGAAGTTCCCACGGCGGGCGTACGCCATCGTCGCCCTCGAGGGGCGCCACGTCGGCATGCTGCTGCAGCAGGCCGAACAGCGCACGGCAGCGCGGGCCCAGTGCTCGTGGTGCGACGATGTGACACTGACCAACGACGTGCAGTTCTTCGCGGCCCGCAAGGCGGGGCCGGCAGGACGCAAGGGCGACACGGTCGGCACGCTCGTGTGCGCGAACTTCGGATGCTCCGCGGTCGTCCGCAAGCTGCCGCCGCTCGCGTACGAGGGCTTCGACCGTGAAGCCGCGCGCGTGGAGCGCATTCGCCGCCTGGGCGAGAACGTGCGCGGGTTCGCGCGCGCGCTCGGCGTCTGATCCGGCTCAGATGAGGCCGAGCGCGGCGACCGCGTCGCGCTCCTCGATCAGCTCCGCCACCGACGCGTCGATCCGCGTGCGCGACGCGTGGTCGAACTCCAGGCCGTCGACGATCCGCCACCGTCCACCGTCGGCCGTGACGGGGAACGAGCTGATGATGCCCTCCGGCACGCCGTACGACCCGTCGGAGGGCAGGGCGACGGATGTCCAGTCACCGGGCGCGGTGCCGTGCGTCCAGTCCCGCACATGGTCGATGGCGGCGCTTGCGGCCGATGCGGCGGACGACGCACCGCGCGCGGCGATGATCACGGCGCCGCGCCCTGCCACTCCCGGAATGAAGTCCTGCTCGATCCAATCCCGATCGAGCCGTGCGGTGACGGGCTCACCGGCCACCAGCGCGTGCGTCAGGTCCGGGTACTGGGTCGAGGAGTGGTTGCCCCAGATGATGACACGAGTGACATCCGCCACCGGGACGTCGAGGTGCCGCGCCACGCGACCGAGCGCGCGGTTGTGGTCGAGGCGGGTCATGGCGGTGAACCTCTCGGGCGGCACGCTCGGGGCGCTCCTGGACGCGATGAGGGCGTTCGTGTTCGCCGGGTTCCCGACCACGAGCACGCGCACGTCGTCGGCAGCGCCCGCCTCGATCGCCGCGCCCTGCGGTCCGAAGATGCCGCCGTTGGCCGCGAGCAGATCGCCGCGCTCCATCCCGGGTCCGCGCGGCTTGGCGCCGACGAGCAGGGCGATGTTCGCACCGTCGAATGCCGCGCGCGGGTCGTCCGCGAGGTCGATGCCGGCGAGCAGCGGGAACGCGCCGTCCTCCAGCTCCATGGCGGTGCCCTCCACCGCCGTCATCGCCTGCGGGATCTCCAGCAGGCGCAGGCGCACCGGCGTATCCGCCCCGAGCATGTCGCCCGCCGCGATGCGGAACAGCAGCGCGTAGCCGATCTGACCGGCGGCGCCGGTGACGGTGACGGTGACGGGTGTGCGGGCCATCGCGTGCCTCCAGATGCCGGTGCGGACCGTCCCATCCTGCCCGCACGCCTCGAGCACGTCGAGAGCCGAGTCAGCCCTTGGCCGTGCCGTCCTTCGGCTTGCGCCCCGCGCGGATCGCGCGCTGCGCCATCTGGATGGTCAGGATCACGAGGAAGATCACGAACAGGATGTTCGCGACCTGCGGATCGATCGCTCCCGCGACGATCGCGCCGAGCGGCGTCGTGAGGCACGCCGCGATGCCGATCCCGAGACCGGCGAGGAGGTCGACGTTCTTGTGGCGGAGGTTCCCGATCGTGCCCGACATCGTGGTCGGGATCATCATGAGCAGCGACGTGCCCTTGGCGATGAGGTCGCTGGCGCCGAAGAGCAGGATCAGCACGGGGACGACGATGATGCCGCCGCCGACGCCGATCAGGCCCGACATGACGCCCGTCACGAAGCCCGTGAGCACCAGCGCCGCCCCCAGCCAGAACGTCAGCTCGAGCTCGGCGTCCCGGGAGGGGATCACGAAGAACAGGCTGATCATGACCGTGATGAGGAAGCCCACGAAGATCCAGCGCAGCACGGGCTCGGACAGCCGGTGCAGAAGGCGCGTGCCGATCTGGGCGCCGACGACGGCACCCGCCGCGAGCAGCAGAGCGGCGATCCAGTCGACGTCGCCGTTCACGGCGTAGGAGATGACGCCGACCGCGGCCGTGGGGATGATCGCCGCCGACGACGTGCCGGACGCGAGCTTCTGTCCGAACGCGGCGAGCATCACCAGCAGCGGCACGATCACGGTGCCGCCACCGACACCGAACAGTCCCGAGAGGAAACCGGAGAGCAGGCCGATCGCCGCGTAGGTCAGCAGGGCCTTCGGACCACGGGCGCGCAGCGAGTCGATCACCGGGACACCCTACCGGCTGGATGTGCCGCTGATGGAACGAGGCCTGCGGGGCGGCCCGGCGGACGAGCGATCCGCGCCTCATCGCACATCGTCTCCCCGAGGGCAAGCGCCTTGAGCGATTCGGCCGATCGGAGGGATCGTGGCTCGACACGGCGAGAAGGAGGCGCGATGAAGGCGATGGTGTACCGCGGGCCGTACCGGGTGCGGGTCGAGGAGAAGGACATCCCGGCGATCGAGCACCCGAACGACGCGATCGTGAGGGTCACGCGAGCCG
>NZ_JAPSJA010000072.1 GCF_031178525.1 Microbacterium sp. | reverse complement strand
CCCGCGCTCGGCGCGCTCAGCGGAACAGGCCGAAGCGCTCCGGCGCGCCGATGCGCTCGCGCGCGACACCCAGACGCTCGGTCAGGTGGTCGGCGATGTCGGCCGTGCCGAGGTAGCCGCCGAGCAGGTCCACGCGGGTCTGGTCGCCCTCGCCGCACATCATCTCGTCGGCCCACGCCGTGACCGCGCGCGTCAGGGCCGCTCCGGGAGCGCAGGAGCGCCCCGTCCCGGGAGCGCCCGAGCGCGCCGACCGGTCGAGCCACGTGACGACCATGCGGGGCGGCGCGGCGATGTGCGAGATCCAGCTCGCGTCGGGGACCTCGATGAACACGCGCCCCGTCGCGCAGATCGGCAGCGTCGACAGCAGCATCTCGAGGTCGACGAGCGACTGCTCGTCGGCGGTCACGAGGTGCTGCACGCGCGTGTGGCGCTGCGCGCGGCACGCCGCGGCGCTGTGCTCGCTGACACCCTGGGGACGCTGATCGACGGAGGACATGATCACTCAGTCTACGCCCGTTTGAGGGTTGCCTTACCTTCTCTCCCGATGCGCCGGCCCGCTGGGCGGGACGGAGGCCTCACTCCTCCACGAGCACGCGCCGCAGCTCCGAGATCTCCTCGTCCGACATGCCGTGGGCGCGGAGGAACCCTGCGACCGACCCGTGCTCCGCGCGGACCTGCCGCAGCAGGTCGCGCATCACGGCCGCGGGCGACTTCGTCGCGAGCTCCTCCAGGTGCTGCGCGTCCGGGAAGGCGGCCCGGATCCGCGCGAGCGTCCTGTCGCCGCGCCAGGACGGCAGATTCTGCTCGGTGAGCGCATAGTCCTCGACGACGGCGTCCTCATCGACGCCGACCGCCGCCAGGGCCAGGGCGATCGTGACACCCGTGCGGTCCTTGCCGACCGTGCAGTGCAGCACGACCGGCTGCGCGCCGAGGATGCCGCGGATGGCGGTCACGAGGCGGTCTCCGGAGCGCTCGAGCAGGGCGCTGTACATCTGCGCGAGCGAGACGTCCTCGAGGAAGAAGGAGGTGACGGATCCGAGGAACAGCGGCACGCGCAGGGTCTCGACGTCGGGAAGACGGCTGGGCGCGTGGGCGACCTCCTCATCCGAGCGGAGATCGATCACGCGCCGCACGCCGAGCTCACGGAACGCCGCGGCGCCGAGTTCGTCGACCCCGGCGAGGTTTCCGGATCGGTAGAGCACGCCCGAGCGCGTGCGCGCGCGCCCGGCAGGCAGGCCGCCGATGTCGCGGAAGTTGACCGCTCCGGGAACCAGGCTCATCGCCGCCCGCTCAGGAGCTCGCCGGCGCGGTGGCGACGTCGGCCGCGCGCGGCGGCACGGCGTAGCGTCCGGCGACGACGACGCGGTTGAAGGCGTTGATCGAGATCGCGAGCCAGCTCACGCCCAGGTACTCCTTCTCGCTCAGCACCGCGCCGACGCGGTCGTACACGTCGTCCGGGATGCCGTCGCGGTGGATGAAGGTGTAGGCCTCGGCGAGCTCGAGCGCCGCGCGCTCGCGCGCGCTGAAGACGCCCGACTCGCGCCACACCGGCAGCTGAGCCAGGTCGTCGTACGTGATGCCGGCGGCGAGCCCCCTGTCGGAGTGGATGCGCGCGCAGTAGGCGCAGCCGTTCAGCTGCGAGCAGTGCAGCAGCACGAGCTCCTTGAGACGGTCGTCCACCCCGTTCTCACGGGCGATGCGCCCCACCTCGCGCGAGAAGGCGTCGAGCGCCTTGTAGGCGGTCGGCTCCGACTTGGACAGATGCACCCGCGACTCGGCCATGATGACACCCTATCGAGCGACTTCGCTGCCACGCCGAATCACGCCGGAATCAGTGTGCACAACGCACAGCCGAATATTTCATCCATTCGCGAAGATTCCGAGCGGCGGAGTGGTCAAATTGATCCGCGATTTCCTCGGCCCCGCGCCACGGCGGCACAATGGGACGCATCCGGCGTCCGCCGGTGCCCCGCCCGACCGGAAGCACGCATCCCGTGACAGAGAACGACGCCGCCGAGGCCGCCGCCGCAGCGCACGACGAGTTCTCCTATCTTCCCGGTCAGGCCGCCGGCCTGGGAGTCCGCGTGCCGACCGCGCGGCGCCTCCACCTCGTCCTCCCCGACGGCCGCGCGCTCAGCGCGCTGCGCTTCGGCGAGGACACCCCGCGCGTCGTGCTGCTGCACGGCGCGGGCCTGAACGCCCATACGTGGGACACCACGGCGCTGGCGCTCGGCGCACCGGCTCTCGTGCTCGATCTCCCGGGCCACGGCGACTCGTCGTGGCGCGACGACGCCGACTACCGTCCCCGCACCCTCGCGCCCGATGCGATCCGGGCGATCGAGGAGTGGGCGGGCGCGCCCGTCGTGCTCGTGGGCCACTCCCTGGGAGGCCTGACCGCGGCCGCCATCGCCGCCGCGCGCCCCGAACTCGTGGCGGCCCTGCTGCTGGTCGACATCACGCCCGGGGCGGCGGGTGGTGCCGGCTCGGCGCAGCTGCGCCGCTTCTACGAGCAGACGGTGTTCGATTCCCGCGAGGCGGTCGTCGGGCGGGCAATGGCGTTCGGTCTCGGCGGCTCGCTCGAGGACACCCGCCGCGGCGTGTTCCACAACACGCGCGTGCGCCACGACGGGCCGGATGGGAGGACGACCGTGGAGTGGAAGCATCACTTCGCCCGCCTCGCACAGCAGGCGCTCGCCGCTCCCGCGCCCGGCGCGGCTTCCGCTCCCCTGGTCGACGGCAGCGGATGGGACGACCTGGCTGCCATCACCGCCCCCGTCGTGCTCGTGCGCGGCACGCGCGGGTTCGTCGACGACGCGGCCGCCGCCGACTTCGCCCGCCGCCTTCCGTCCGCGACGATCGAGACCCTCGACGCCCCGCACAACGTGCAGGAGGTCGCGCCGGCCGCTCTGGGCGCGCTCATCGCGGCGCACCTCGGCGATGCGGGCGGCGCCGAGCACACGCCGTCCGCGACGCGGAGCCACCGACTTCCCCCGCCCGACGCGGCTGTCGCCCCCGAGGGCGCCGCAGACGACCCGACTGCGGACACGCCGTGACCGGCGAACCGCTCGGCGCGACGCGCGCCGCACGCTCCGAGAGGACACCCATGCACCGTCTCCCCTTCCGCCACCCGCGCCGCCTCGCCATCGCCGGCCTCGCGGTCGCCGCCGTCGCGCTGGCGGGCTGCACCTCGACGCCCAGCGAGGCGCCCACCGGCGAGCCGGACCCCGACGCGACCCTCCGCCTCGGGCTCGTCCTCGAGCCCGAGAACCTCGACATCCGCCACACCTCCGGAGCGGCGCTCGAGCAGATCCTGATCGACAACGTGTACGAGGGTCTGGTCACCCGCACGCAGGAGAACGAGATCGTCGCGTCGCTCGCCGAGGACTACGAGATCTCCGAGGACGGACTCACGTACACCTTCACCCTCGCGGAGGACGTGACGTTCCACGGCGGCGGCGAGCTGACCGCGTCGGACGTCGTGGCGACCTACAACGAGGTGCGCAACGACGAGACGCTGATCGGCCACGCGCAGCTCGCCAACGTGACGGCGGTCGATGCACCCGACGAGCGCACCGTGGTGCTGACGCTCGACGAGCCCGACCAGAACCTGCTGTTCTCGCTCACGGGTCCCGCGGGCCTCGTGTTCGACGAGGGCGACGAGACCGACCTGAAGACCGCCGCCAACGGCACCGGCCCGTTCGCGCTCGAGAACTGGACCCAGGGCGACGGACTCACGCTCGCGCGCTTCGACGACTACTGGGGCGACGCCCCCGGCGTGGCGACGGTCGAGGTCAGCTACATCCCCGACTTCACCGCCGGCGTGAACGCCGCGCTCGACGGCAGCCTCGATGTGCTCACGGCCGTGCAGCCCGAGCTGTCGCCGCAGCTGGACGGCCAGAACGGCTTCACGCTCACGCGCGGCGCGACGACCGACAAGGCGACGCTCGCCTTCAACAACCAGCGCGAGCCGCTGGACGACGTGCGCGTGCGCGAGGCGCTGCGCCTCGCGATCGACCACGACGCGCTCATCGAGGCGGTCGGCGCGGGCGCGACGCAGTTCGGCCCGATCCCGGCACTCGACCCCGGCTACGAGGATCTGTCCGACGTGGCGCCGTTCGATCCCGAGCGCGCTCAGGAGCTGCTCGCCGAGGCCGGGCAGGAGGACCTGTCGCTGACCCTGACGATCCCGTCGTTCTACGGCACGACCGTGTCGACCTACCTCGTGTCAGCGTTCAACGACATCGGCGTCGACCTGAAGGTCGACCCGGTCGAGTTCGGCACGTGGCTGCAGGACGTCTACACCAACAAGGACTACGACCTCAGCTTCGTGCTGCACGTCGAGCCGCGCGATTTCTCCAACTTCGCGAACCCCGACTACTACTTCGGCTATGACAACCCCGAGGTGCAGGAGCTGTACGCCGAGGCGATGGCCACGGTCGACGCCGACGAGTCGGCCGCGCTGCTGGCCGAAGCCGCGCGCATCGTCGCCGAGGACCACGCGGCCGACTGGCTGTACACGGGCGAGACGATCACCGCGGTCGGTCAGGGCGTGACGGGCTTCCCGGTCGACTCGATCAACTCGCGCATCGACCTCTCGCCCGTCGCGCTCTCGACGCCCTGACGCGGAAGCCGGAGCACCCGCACCCGTGATCAGATACGCGCTCACGCGCCTGGCCCTCCTCGTGGTCGGCCTGCTCGTGGCGAGCGCTCTCATCTTCACGGTGCTGCGGGTGCTGCCGGGCGACGTCGCCCAGCTCATCGCGGGCACGCAGGGCTCCGCGGAGCAGGTCGCGCGCATCCGCGAGCAGCTCGGGCTGAACCGTCCGCTGTGGGAGCAGTACGCCGCCTGGATCGGCGGCGTCGTGCGCGGCGACCTCGGCACGTCGATGCTCACCGGATCGTCGGTGTCGGGTCAGCTGTGGCAGAAGGCGCAGGTGACGGTGCCCCTCGGGCTGCTGTCGATGCTCGTCGCCCTGCTGATCGCCGTGCCGTTCGGCGTCCTGTCCGCCGTACGCCGCGGACGGGGGGACGGCACGGCCATCAGCGTCGTGTCGCAGGCGCTCGCGGCGGTGCCGGTGGTCTGGGCGGGCATGATGCTCGTCGTGCTGTTCGCCGTCGTGCTGGGCTGGCTGCCCGCCCAGGGCTTCCCGCGCTCGGGCTGGAGCACGCCGGATCTCGCACTGCGCTCCCTGATCCTGCCCGCGCTCACGATCGGCATCGTGGAGGGCGCGATGCTGCTGCGGTTCGTGCGCAGCGCCACGCTGCAGGCCGTGGGCCAGGACTTCGTCCGCACCGGCGCCGCGAAGGGGCTCACCCGCACGCAGGCGCTCATCCGCCACGGGCTGCCGTCCGTGGGGCTGTCGATCGTGACCGTGCTGGGGCTGCAGGTCGCGGGCATCGTCGTCGGCGCGGTCGTGATCGAGCTCGTGTTCAACCTGCCGGGCATCGGCCGGATGCTGGCGACCGACGTCGGATCGCGCGATCTGGTGATGGTGCAGGGAGAGCTGCTCGTGCTGACGGGCTTCGTGCTGCTGATCGGCTTCGTCGTCGACCTCGTGCACCACGCGATCGACCCCCGGCAGCGGGAGGCCTGATGCGCACGCTCGCGCGCCTGTGGCGCCTCTCGACCGGCAGGTTCGGCCTGATCGTGATGGCCGCCGTCGGGGTCACGGCACTCGTCTCGCTGTTCTGGACGCCGTTCGATCCGAAGACCGTCGACATCGCGGCCCGCTGGGGACTTCCCGGCTTGCCGCACCTGCTCGGCACGGACGGCACGGGACGCGACATCCTGAGCCTGCTGATGGCGGGGGCGCGCACGACCGTGTTCGTCGCGCTCGGCGCGGGAGTCGTGTCGACGGCGGTCGGCATCCTGCTGGCCGCGCTGGGTGCCCTCACGCCGCGCTGGATGCGCGAGTCGGTCGCGGTGCTGATCGACATCCTGATCGCGTTCCCGGTGCTGCTGATCGCGATGATGATCTCGTCCGTGTGGGGCGGATCGCTGTGGGTGGTCGTGTGGGCGGTGGGCATCGGCTTCGGCGTGAGCATCGCGCGCGTCACGCGCCCCGAGCTGCGCCGCGTGCGCGGCAGCGATTACGTGCTGGCCGGACGCGCCGCCGGGCTGACGGGACTGCAGAACCTGCACCGGCACCTGCTTCCGAACGTCGCGCCCGTGTTCATCGTGCAGCTGTCGTGGTCCATGGCGGTGGCCGTGCTCGCCGAGGCGGGCCTGTCGTACCTGGGCTTCGGCGCGTCGGTGACCGAGCCGTCGTGGGGGCTGCTTCTGAGCGAGCTGCAGCAGTACCTGCAGATCCACCCCCTGTCGGTCGTGTGGCCGGGACTCGCGATCACGCTCACGGTGCTCGCCCTCAACCTGCTGGGCGACGCCCTGCGCGAGGCGACGGACCCGACCCTGCGCGGCCGCGACCACGCGCCGGGCCCCAAGGCCATCGCGCACACGACGCCGGGGGTGGTGGCGTGACGCTCGAGGTGACAGACCTGGCGGTCGAGATCGGCGGACGCCGCATCGTCGACGGCATCTCGTTCACGGTGCCGGATGGCGCGCGCGTGGGCCTCATCGGCGAGTCCGGGTCGGGGAAGTCGCTCACGGCGCTCGCGATCCTTGGCCTGCTGCCCGACGGCGCGACCGCGCACGGCAGCATCCGCTGGAACGGGCGCGAGCTCATCGGACTTCCCGACCGCGAACTCGCCCGGCTGCGCGGCGACGAGATCGGGATGGTCTTCCAGGAGCCGCAGACCGCCCTCAACCCGATCCGGACGGTCGGGCGCCAGATCGCGGAGTCCGTGCGCATCCATCGCGACGTCTCGCGCGCCGAGGCGCGACGCATCGCGGTGCAGGAGGCCGGGCGCGTGAGGCTGCCCGACCCCGGGTCGATCGTGCGCCGCTACCCCCACCAGCTGTCCGGCGGGCAGCGCCAGCGCGTCGCGATCGCGATGGCGCTCGCGTGCGCGCCGCGCCTGCTGATCGCCGACGAGCCCACGACCGCTCTCGACGTGACGATCCAGGCCGAGATCCTGCAGCTGCTGCGAGGACTCGTGAAGGACAGCGGCATGTCGCTCGTGTTCATCACGCACGACCTCGCCGTGCTCGCACAGGTCGCCACGCACGGCGTCGTGCTCGAGGACGGGCTCGTGGTCGAGGAGGGACCGATCGCCCAGCTCCTGTCCACGCCCCGACACGTCGTGACGCAGGGGCTACTGCGGGACGCGACCGCGACTCTGTGGAGGCCGGCGTCCGGGGACCCGGGGACGGCGAGCTCATGACCGATCCGATCGTCCGCGCCCGCGGTCTGACCCGCCGCTACCTGCTGCCGCGCGAGGCGCCGTTCGCGCGACGCCGCGAGAACGTCGCGCTGGGCCCCACGGATCTCGACGTCGCCGCGGGATCCGCGCTGGGTGTGATCGGCGAGTCCGGGTCGGGCAAGTCGACGCTCATCCGGCTGCTGCTGGGGTTGGACCGCCCCTCGGGCGGCACGGTGGACGTCGACGGCCGGCGCGTCGACGCGACCGCTCCCGCCCGCTCGCTGCACTGGCTGCGGCGCGAGACCGGCGTGGTGTTCCAGGATCCGTACGCATCGCTGGATCCGCGGATGACCGTGGAGAGGATCGTCGCGGAACCGCTGTGGGCGCTCGGCATCCCGGGCGACCATGCCGCGCGCGTCCGCGAGGTGCTCGTCGACGTCGGCCTGGACCCGGCGATGGCCGCACGCTATCCGCACGAGTTCTCGGGCGGGCAGCGGCAGCGCATCGCGCTCGCGAGGGCGATCGCGCACCGGCCGCGGGTCCTGGTGGGCGACGAGCCGCTGTCCGCGCTCGACGTCACCGTGCGCGCGCAGATCCTGCAGCTGATCGCCGAGCTGCGCGAGCGCGAAGCCCTCACGCTCATCCTGGTCTCGCACGACATCGGCGTGGTGCAGAGCCTGTGCGACACGGTCGCGGTCATGAAGGACGGGGAGATCGTCGAGCGCGGCGCCACCGCCGACGTGCTCCTGAGGCCGCAGCACGCGTACACGCGTCGTCTGCTCGCGGCCGTTCCCACGCTGCCCGGCCGGGGCTGACGAGGGTCGCGTCCGGCCGCTCGCGTTCGACCCGCTTCGCGCGCTCGACGATCGGGGCGGCTGCTCCCCGCGCTTCGTCCCCGACCGGCGAGACGGCCGTCGGCCGACGCGCATCGACGGACCTTCACGGCGCGTTCACCCTCGGGCCACCGGAGGGCAACACGAGCGGGCGGTGGCCGCCCTATGGTGCCGGAGTCGGCCACACAGCAGCGACTGATTCCCGGGCCGGCACTCTCCCCGCTGCATCTCACATACCCGGAAGGTACTCATGCAGACCACCCTGAAGCGCGGCCTCGCGCTCACTGCGGGCCTCGCGCTCGCGTTCGGCCTCGCCGCCTGCTCGCAGGCCCCGTCGTCGTCGGAGACCCCCGCCGCCGAGGAGTCGACCGGCGCCGAGGCGCCCGCCGCCGAGGGCACGTTCGCGCAGGACGAGAACACCATCGTGTTCGCCACGCTCCCCGACCACGAGGGCGCCGACCAGGACGCGCAGCCGATCGCGGACTGGGTCGCCGAGATCACGGGCAAGGAGGTCCAGTTCTTCGAGGCGACCGACTACACCGCGGTCGTGCAGGGCCTCGCCGCCGGTCAGATCGACGTGGCGCAGATCTCGTCGTTCACGTACTACCAGTCGCAGGCGGCCGGCGCGGAGATCGAGCCGATCGGTGCGCAGATCACCGCCGAGGGCGAGCCCGCCGGCTACTACTCGGTCGCCATCAAGAAGGCCGGCGACCCCACCGCCTCGCTCGAGGAGTACGCGGGCCAGAAGGTGTGCTTCGTGAACCCCACGTCGACCTCGGGTCGCGCCATCCCCACCGCCGCGCTCATGGACGCCGGCGTCGAGGTCCCCGAGTCGGACATCGTCTACGGCGAGGAGCACGACCTGACCGCAGCCAAGGTCGCCGAGGGCACCGACTGCACCGTGGGCTTCGCGCAGGACGCCGACGCCGACCCGCTGATCGAGGAGGGCGCGCTCGAGGAGATCGACCGCTTCCTCGTCCCCGGCGCCCCGATCGTCATGCAGGCCGCGCTGCCCCAGGACGTCAAGGACGTCCTGGTCGAGAACCTGGCCGACAGCACCTCGGCCGACCTGGAGGCCGCGGGCATCGAGTCGAACGCGTTCCTCGAGGAGAACTGGTTCGGCTTCGAGGCCGTCGACGACGCCTACTTCGACACGATCCGCAGCGTGTGCGAGCAGATCGCCGACCAGGTCGAGGCCTGCCGCGCGTAAGCGCCGGGCCCTCACGGAACCGAACGAGAGAGCGAAACCGAGATGACGAACAGCGACACCCCCACGCAGAGCACCGCGACCGCGGTCCGGATCGACGGTCTGGGAAAGACCTACCCGGGATCGTCGAGCCCCGCTCTGTCGGGGGTGTCGCTGTCCGTCGCCCCCGGCGAGATCCTCGTCCTGCTCGGCCTGTCCGGCTCGGGCAAGTCGACGCTCCTGCGTCACATCAACGGGCTCGAGACGCCCACGACCGGCACCGTCGTGTCCCTCGGCCAGGACGTCGCGACGCTCAAGGGACGCGCGCTGCGCGCGCTGCGCGGCCGGATCGGCTTCATCTTCCAGCAGTTCGAGCTCGTGGGTCCCCTCACCGTGCTCGAGAACGTGCTGACGGGCGCCCTCGCGACCCTCGCCGGCCCCCGCGTCGGCATCCTCACGTACCCGAAGGCCCTGCGGCAGAAGGCGCTCGAGCATCTCGACCGCGTCGGTCTCCTCGAGCGCGCATACCAGCGCGCCGACACGCTCTCGGGCGGCCAGCAGCAGCGCGTGGCGATCGCGCGCGCGCTCATGCAGGACCCGGACATCCTGCTCGCCGACGAGCCCGTCGCCTCGCTCGACCCCGAATCGTCCAGCCAGGTGATGGCGCTCGTCCGCGAGATCGCGGCAGAGCGCGGTCTCACGGTCGTGTGCTCGCTGCACCAGGTCGATCTCGCACTCAGCTGGGCGGATCGGATCGTCGGCCTGCGCGCCGGCGAGGTCGTGCTCGACATGACGACCGAGAATCTCTCCCGCGAGCAGGTCATGGAGATCTACGGGCGCGTCGCGACCACGACCGCCGAGATCGACGCCGTGGCGGCCGAGCTCGCCGAGGCGCGCGAGCAGGTGCTCGCGGCCGAGATGAAGCGCAACGCGGGCGACCGCCTGCAGCAGGACTTCGCCGCGGAGGACCCCTCGTGATGACCGCGATCGCCCAGCGGGTCGCGCTCGTCGAGCGCCCCGCGCCGCGTGCGTCCACCGTCGTCTCGTACGCCGTCATCATCGGCATCCTGGCGGCCGGCGTGTGGTCGGTCATCGCGCTCGACTACAGCATGCAGAGCCTCCAGGCGACGTCCGGCAACATCCAGCGGTTCCTCGGCATGGCCCTGCCGATGCAGTGGCCGGGCTTCGAGGTCTACGCCACCGTGGGTGCGGGCGGCGTGAAGACGTTCACGTCCGAGTGGGTCGGCATGGAGCCGGTCTGGGAGATCCTGCAGGCCGTCGTCATCACCCTCGCGCTGGTGATCGCCGCCACGGCGCTCTCGGCGCTGCTGTCGATCCCCGTCGCCTACGGCGCCGCGCGCAACACCTCCCCCGGGCCGATCGTCATGGCCGTCTGCCGCGGAATCGGCGTGCTGGCCCGCGCAATCCCCGACATCGCGTTCGTCGTGTTCTTCGCGTTCCTGTGGTTCAACTCCGGAACGCTGCCCGCCATCGTCGCCATCGCGCTGCACTCGATCGGCATGATCTCGAAGATGTTCGCGGACGCCATCGAGCAGATCGACGAGGGACCGCGCCTGGCGATCCGCTCCGCGGGCGGATCCAAGGCGCAGGAGTTCTGGATCGGCGTGGTCCCTCAGGCGCTTCCCGCGTGGATCGCGGTGTCCCTGCATCGCGCCGACATCAATCTCCGCGGCACGGTCATCCTGGGTGTCGTCGGCGTGGCCGGCATCGGCCTCGAGCTCGACGAGGCCCTGCACGCGGGTCCGTCGGGCATGCGCCGCGTCATCCCGCT
>NZ_JAPSJA010000303.1 GCF_031178525.1 Microbacterium sp. | reverse complement strand
GGCGATGTTCGCGGCCGTCGAGGACGAGTTCGGTGTGCTGGACATCCTCGTGCTGAACGCGTCGGGCGGCATGGAGTCGGGCATGGCGGAGGACTACGCGCTGAAGCTGAACCGCGACGCGCAGGTCAACGTGCTGCAGACCGCGCTGCCGCTGCTGTCCGACGGATCCCGCGTCGTGTTCGTCACGAGCCACCAGGCCCACTTCATCCGCACCACGCCGACGATGCCCGAGTACGAGCCCGTCGCGCTGTCGAAGCGGGCCGGCGAGGACGCGCTGCGCGAGCTGGTCCCGTCGCTCGCGGAGCGCGGCATCGGCTTCACTGTCGTGTCCGGCGACATGATCGAGGGCACCATCACGGCGACGCTGCTCGAGCGCGCGAACCCGGGCGCGATCGCTCACCGCCGCGAGTCGGCCGGCCGCCTCTACAACGTGTCGGAGTTCGCCGCGGAGGTCGCCCGGGCCGCGGTCGACCCCGTGCCGGCCGACAACACGCGCCTCGTCGGCGACGTGAGCGCCTTCGCCGCGGAGTGATCCGCCCTTCGCACGTCGCGGCCACCGCACAGGAGGACGATGCCCACACACGACGTCGTCGTCGTGGATCACCACGACAGCTACACCGGCAATCTCGTGCACCTGATCGCGCGCGTGACCGGGGGGCTGCCGCGCGTCGTCGAACATGACGAGTGCTCGACGGCAGACGTGCTCGCCCACGACTTCGTCGTCCTGTCGCCGGGTCCGGGGCATCCGGCCGATCCGCACGACTTCGCGGTCGGGCGCGAGGTCCTGCGCGCGGCGCAGCGGCCCGTGCTGGGCGTGTGCCTCGGCATGCAGGGGATCGTCACGACGTTCGGCGGCCGGGTCGAGCGCGTCGATCCAGGGCACGGCATCGACGCCACGGTGCGGCACGCCGGCACGGGCCTGTTCGCCGGTGTGCCCGACGGCTTCCGCGCGATCCGATATCACTCGCTCGCCGCGCTGGAGCTGCCCGACGAGCTGGCCGTCACCGCGTCCGACGAACGCTCGGGGCTCGTGATGGCCGTCGCGCATCGTTCACTGCCGATCAGCGGCGTGCAGTTCCATCCGGAGTCGATCCTCACCGAGCATGGCGAGCTGCTCGTCCGGAACTTCCTGGGAGCCGCGTGACCGGGGCGGACCGCATCGCCGAGGCCACGCGCGGCGGCCGCTGCGTCTGGCTGAATGCGGGGGACGGCGGCCCGCAGCTCGCGTGGCTCGAGCCGGACGACGTCTCCGTGACCTACGACGCCGCGCGCCGCGAGGTGACCCGGCACGCGGCGGGGCGCGCCGAGGTGGTCGGCGACGACATCTTCGCCGTGCTGTCCGCGGAGCTCGCGGCGGGAAAGCCGTCCGACAGCTGGTACGGCTACTTCGGCTACGCCGCGCGGGCGGATCTGCCCGCGCGTCCGGACGGCGTGCTGCCGGATGCCGTGTGGATGCGACCCTCGCACCTACAGCGGCTCGAGCTGCCCGCCCCGGCGGGGCCGTCGGCCTCGGCCGAGGTCACCGCCGACGCCGCGCCGGAGTGGTATCGCGTGGCGTTCGACGCGGTGCAGGAGCACCTGCACGCCGGCAACTCCTACGAGGTGAACCTCACGTACCGCGCCTCGCTGGACAGCGCGCGTGCACCGCATGAGGTGTTCGCGCGGCTGTGGGCGCTGAACCCCGCGCCGTATGCCGCCTACCTGCACCACGACGTGCCGGGGGCCCGCGCGTTCCTCGCGGGATCCTCGCCCGAGCGGTACGCGCGGATCGACGCGCATGGCGGCGCGCGCACGCTCTCGGCGAAGCCGATCAAGGGCACCACCCCTCGCGGCGCGACGCCCGAGGCGGATGCGGCTGCGGCCGGCCGGCTGCGCACGGACCAGCGATTCCGCTCGGAGAACCTCATGATCGTCGACCTCTTGCGCCACGATCTGTCGCAGGTCTGCGAGATCGGAGCTGTGGAGGTGCCCTCGCTCATGGCCGTCGAGTCCTACACGTCCGTGCACCAGCTGGTGTCGACGGTGCGGGGCGAGCTACGCGCCGACGTGTCGTCGCTCGAGGCGCTGCGCGCACTGTTCCCCGCCGGCTCGATGACGGGCGCGCCGAAGCTGCGGACGATGCAGATCATCGACGAGGTCGAGCAGACGCCGCGCGGCGCCTACGCCGGAGCGCTGGGCTGGATCGCGGGCGACGGGCGCGCCGATCTGGGCGTGATCATCCGCACGCTGCTGACCGACGGAGCCGGCTCGTACACGCTCGGCACCGGCGGCGGCATCACGGTGCAGTCGGACCCCGACGACGAGCACGCGGAGTCGCGCTGGAAGGCCGAGCGGCTCATCCGCGCCCTCGGCGGGTGACTCAGCCGCCGAACACCACGGCCGATGCGAACACGACCGGGATGCAGCCGAACGTCGTCAGGAACACCACGTCGCGGGCGAGCACCTCGCCCACCCCGTACCGCTGCGCGTAGTTGAAGACGTTCTGCGCGCTCGGGAGACTCGCGAGCACCACGACGACGAGCATGGCGTGCGCGTCCAGCTGGAACAGCAGCCCGAGCGCCCAGGCCACGACGGGCATGACGAGGAGCTTCAGACCCGTTGCGAGCAGCACGTCGGCACGCGACGCCGGGCTGGTGAGCACACGCTGTCCGTGCAGCGACATCCCGAAGCTCAGCAGCAGCACGGGCACGGCGGCACCGGCGAGCAGCCCGATCGGCTCCGACACGATCGGCGGCAGCTCGATGCCCGTCACCGCGACCAGCACGCCGAGCGCGGCGCCGATGATCATCGGATTGCGCAGCGTGCGCTGCACGGCGCGG
>NZ_JAPSJA010000302.1 GCF_031178525.1 Microbacterium sp. | reverse complement strand
GGGTCAGCCCGCGATGCGGGAGCGCGCCGCGTCACGCGCGTCACGCATCCGGCGGAGGCGCCCGACCAGCAGGGGGTCGGCGGCCAGCGCGTCGCCGGAGTCGATCAGGCGGCCGAGCAGCTGGTAGTAGCGTGCGGGCGCCATCTCGAGCTCGGCGCGGATGGCCTCCTCCTTCGCTCCGCCGTGCACGCGCCAGCGGGACTCGAAGTCGAGCAGCGCGCGGTCGCGGTCGGAGAGGGGCATGCGCTCGAGGCTACGCAGTCGCGGCGCCGAGGCCCCGGAGGCGCACCGCGATGTCCTCGTCACGCCCGCCAGTCGATCCAGGACCCCAGCGGATCGGCCGCCGCGAGGACGCGGCCGTCCAGCGCGAGCGCGAATCCGGGCCAGTCTTCCGCGTCGATCGGCGACGTCCAGGCGTTGTGCAGCCGTGGCTGGTCGAGCGTGATCCACCGGACGCCGCCGGCGCGCACGCCCGCCGGGTCGCCGGAATCGGCGAGGAGCGCGGCGATCAGGGTGTCCCGCCGGGCGCGGGGAACGTATGGCAGCACACCCGGCGTCGTGACCACGAGCGTCGCGTCGGCGGGCGCCTGCGCCGCCACGGCGCGGACCACGTCGAGGTCGGAGACATCGCCCGCGACGAGCAGCGGCGGATCGGCGGCGACGATGTCGAGCGCGGCCGCGATGCGCACAGCGCGCTCGCGCTCCTCGGGCCACACGAGCCCCTCGAGCCAGGCGCGGTCGGCCGGAACGCGCGCATCCAGCGGCTGCAGGTCGATCCCCGCGCGCCACACGACGTCCGGCCGGGCGAGATCCGGCAGGGGCGCGCCGCGGGTCTCGACCTCGAGCGTCACGGCGGACGCGCCCAGCGCGACCTCGCCGTAGCGGTACGCATAGCGGTCGGGGTACAGGCACAGACCTCCCGACGCACCCAGCTCGAGCAGCGCGATGGGCCCCGGCACGAGGCAGAGTGCTGGCAGCAGCGCGGCGCACCGCAGCGGCTCGTTCGTCTGCAGACTGCGCGCCGAGCACTCGGCGACGACGTCGTCCGCGTGGGCGCGGACGAAGTCCGACCAGCGTGACGCGTCACGCGGCGCCCCCAGCATGCGGGTCACGGCGAACACCAGCGGCGGCTGGCGATGGGTCGCCGGGACGCGAGCGAGGACGCCGCAGACCTCCGCGTCCCCGGCGACCGCGCGCGCCCATGCCAGGTACGTGTCGGAGCGCCCGGGCGCCTCGTCCCGCGCGAACCGCGCGAAGCGCTCGGCGACCGCGGCCCGCTCGTCCGTCTCCATCCCTCCATTGTGCTGTCGCGGGTGTGCTGTCGCGGGCGCGAGACATCCTGCTGTCGCGCGCGAGGCATCCGACCGTCACACCCGGCCCTCGCGGTCCCGCGCGGCCGTACGCCGTCACACACGACCCCCGCGGTCCCGCGCGGCCGTACGCTGGATGGGACCCTGGGAGGAATCCATGTCGTACAACGTCAGCAAGTCCGAGGACGAGTGGCGCAGCGAGCTGTCTGCCGAGCAGTACGCCGTGCTGCGTCAGGCCGGCACCGAGCGCCCCTGGACGGGCGAGCTGCTGGATGAGGAGCGCGCCGGCCTCTACACGTGCGCGGCGTGTGGGAACGAGCTGTTCAAGAGCGGCACGAAGTTCGACTCGCACTGCGGATGGCCGAGCTTCTACGAATCCATCCGCCCCGACGCCGTCCAGCTCCTGGCGGACGACAGCCACGGGATGGAGCGCACCGAGGTGCGCTGCGCGAACTGCGGCTCCCACCTGGGACACGTCTTCCCCGACGGCTTCGGCACCCCCACGGGCGACCGGTACTGCATGAACTCGCTGTCGCTGAACTTCACGCCGGAGCAGAGCGACGCGCAGGGCACGCCGGGCGTCTGATGACCGCCCTCGAGGCGATGCGGGCCCGCCGCTCGCTGTCGAAGGTCACGGACGAGGCTCCCACGCACGATGAGCTCGTCGAGCTCGTGTCGGCGGCCGGACGCGTCGCCGACCACAAGGAGCTCAAGCCCTGGCGGCTGATCGAGCTGCGCGGCGACGATCGTCTGATGCTGGGCCGCGCGATCGCGAAGGCCGAGGGCAAGAAGGGCGTGTACTCCAAGCCGCTGCGCGCTCCGCTTCTGATCGCGGTCGTCGCCTCGGTGCGGTCGAAGAAGGTCGAGACGTGGGAGCAGGAGGCCACCGCCGCCGGCGTCGCGCATGCGCTGAGCCTGCTGCTCGACGAGGCCGGCTGGGGCGTGTTCTGGCGCACGGGCGACTACATGCGCGCCAAGGCCGTCACCAAGGCGCACGGGCTCGAGAAGGGCGAGCGTCTGCTCGGCTGGCTCTACGTCGGCGGCAAACCGGAGCGCGCGCGCCCGCTGCACGACAAGACCGTCGACGGCGAGCGGTTCCTCTCGCGCATGCCGCGCAAGAAGCGCTGACGACGGCTCAGTCCAGAGCGTCGGCCCTCTCGAAGTGCTCGCGCCGCTCGGCGACATCGACCGGCGCCGTCGTCACGGTGCGGCGCCCCTCGTAGACGTCGCGATCGATCTCGCCCGACGGGTGGGCCACGAGCAGCGCCATCATCGTGTCGCCGTTCACATTCAGGAACGTGCGCAGCACGCCCGTGAACCAGTCGACGGCGATGAGCAAGCCGATCGCCTCGATCGGAAGCCCCACCGCGGTGGCGAGGAACGTCGCGACGACGGGGAAGCCTCCCGGCACGGTGATGGTGCCCATGTTCAGCAGCACGGCGAGGCCCATCCCGAGCACGATCTGGCCCGCCGTGAGCTCGACGTCGCCCGCCTGCGCGAGGAACAGCACGACGA
>NZ_JAPSJA010000301.1 GCF_031178525.1 Microbacterium sp. | reverse complement strand
ATCCTGTTCTACGGCGACCGCCTCGACCCGGACGGCAACGACTACCCCGTGCGCGCCATGGGCCAGGTCGAGTGCATCGACGTCACCGGCTGGCAGGACACGGCCGACAAGCTCGACCAGCTGCTGCCCTCGTTGCCGCCGCGCGCGTGATGCGCGGTCGATGACCGACACGAGAGAAGCGCGCAGGATCGGATCCCGCGCGCTTCCTCGTGAGGCGGGTCTCAGCCCTCGACGGTCTTCTCCGCGGCCTTGACGCCGTCCGAGGACTCCTTCGCGGCGTCCAGCGGCGTCGTGCCGGGCTGCTCGGCAAGCTTCGCCGCGGCGCTCTTCGCCCGCGGTTTGGCGGGCGCCTTGCTCTTCGCGGCCGGCTTCGCGGCGTCGGGCTTCGCGGCCGTGGACGCGCGAGGTGTGCGCACCGGCACGGCCTTGGGCGCCGCCGCCTCCGCCGCCTCGGCGTAGGCCACCGAGACCGGGGCCACGCGCGTCAGCTGTGTGACGTGGCGCGGCTCGAGCTCGGCGAGGGACTGCACGCCCAGCAGCTTCATCGTGCGCTCGATCTCGCTGCGCAGGATCGCGATGGTCCGGTCCACACCGGCGCGCCCGCCCGCCATGAGTCCGTACAGGTAGGCGCGGCCCACCAGCGTGAACTTCGCGCCGAGCGCGACCGACGCGACGATGTCTGCGCCGTTCATGATGCCCGTGTCGATCATGACGGTGGCATCGCGGCCGACCTCCTTGACCACCTTGGGCAGCAGGTGGAACGGGATCGGCGCGCGGTCGAGCTGGCGGCCGCCGTGGTTCGACAGGATCAGCCCGTCGACGCCCATGTCGATGAGCTTCACGGCGTCGGGCACGTTCTGCACGCCCTTGATGACGATGTTGCCCGGCCACATCTCGCGGATGATCGCGAGGTCGTCGAAGCTGATCGTCGGGTCCATCGCCGAGTTCAGCAGCTCCCCGACCGTGCCGCCCGTGGTCGCGAGCGACGCGAACTCGAGCTTCGGAGTGGTGAGGAAGTCGAACCACCACCACGGCCGCGGCAGCGTGTCGAGCACGGTCTTGAGCGTGAGCTGCGGCGGGATCGAGAAGCCGTTGCGGTAGTCGCGCATGCGATTGCCCGCGACGGGGGTGTCGACCGTGAACTGCAGCGTGTCGAAGCCGGCCGCCGCGGCGCGCTTCACGAGCCCGTACGAGATGTCGCGATCGCGCATGACGTACAGCTGGAACCAGTTGCGCCCGTGCGGGTTCGCCGCCTTGACGTCCTCGATCGAGGTCGTGCCGAGCGTCGACAGCGTGAACGGGATGCCGGCCGCTCCGGCAGCGCCGGCGCCGGCCGTCTCGCCTTCGGTCTGCATGAGGCGCGTGAAGCCGGTCGGTGCGATGCCGAACGGCATCGAGCTCGGGCCGCCCAGGATCTCCGTGGAGGTGTCCACGTCCTCGGCCGGACGGAGGATGTCGGGGTGGAACTCGATGTCCTGGAACGCCTGGCGCGCGCGCAGGATCGACAGCTCACCCTCGGCCGCGCCGTCGGTGTAGTCGAATGCCGCCCGCGGCGTGCGCCGCTTGGCGATCAGCCGCAGATCCGCGATCGTCAGCGCGTCCTGCAGGCGACGGGCCTTGCCGCCGAAGGAGGGCTTCTTGAACTGGACGTACTCGAAGATGTCCTTCGGGTTCGGGAACTGACGCTTGACCATCCTCAATCCTCCTTGTGTGCGACGCGGCTGACGAAGAACGACGCGATCAGACCCAGCGTCGCGCAGAGCGCGACGTAGAGCGAGATGGGCCACCAGGCGCCCCCACTGGTCTCCTTCAGCGCCGTCGCGATGAGCGGGGCCGTGCCGCCGAAGACCGCGGCGCCGAGCTGGTAGCCGAGTGTCGCGCCCGAGTAGCGGATCTCCGGGCTGAAGCTCTCGGCGATCAGCGTGCCGAGGATCGCGTTCACGCTTCCCCACAGCAGGCCGAAGCCGATCGCGGTCGCGACGAACACGGCCCAGACCTCGCCGACGTTGAGGATCCAGTAGTACGGGAACGCGTAGGCGATCGTGGCGATCGCGACCACGCGGTACAGCAGCGCCCGGGAGACGGTGTCGGAGATGCGACCGAAGATCGGCATCCAGATCGTCGCGATGATCGCGGCGGCCGCGACGGCCGTCAGCACGATGTTGTTCTGAACGCCCATGCCGGTGGCGTACGCGATCACGTAGGTGCCGAAGATGTAGAACGGCCCGGTCTCGGCGGCCTTGGCGCCGATCGACACGAGCACGGCGCGCCAGTGCTTGCGGAACACCTCGGCGATCGGCAGGCGCACGACGGTGCCGGACTGCTGCACCTTCTTGAAGTCGGGGGTCTCGTCGAGGCCGGAGCGGATCCAGACGCCGATGCCGAGCAGGACGACGCTTGCGACGAACGGGATGCGCCAGCCCCAGCTCATGAACTGGTCCTGCGGCATGAGCGAGAGCAGGGCCACGACGCCCGAGGCGAGCGCGAGGCCGATCGAGATGCCCATCTGCGGCACCGCGCCGTACAGGCCGCGGCGGTTGCGCGGGGCGTACTCGTACGACAGCAGCAGCGCGCCGCCCCACTCCCCGCCGATGCCGATGCCCTGCAGGATGCGGAACACCACCAGCAGGATCGGCGCCCAGATGCCGATCACGGAGTAGTCGGGCGTGAGGCCGATCAGCACCGTTCCGCCGCCCATCAGGGTGAGCGTGATGAACAGCGTCTTCTTGCGGCCGATCCGGTCTCCGATGTGCGCGAACACGATGCCGCCCACGGGACGGAAGAAGAACGTCAGCGCGAACGACGCCATCGAGAACATCGAGGACAG
>NZ_JAPSJA010000300.1 GCF_031178525.1 Microbacterium sp. | reverse complement strand
GTCGTCATATCGGGTGGGATCTCGGGGCGCGGCGGCGGTCGTCTCGGGGTGCGACGCGAACCGCCGTCGTGTCACGCCGCATCCATTGTCGCCGGATCCCGATGCCGCGGCCACCGCGGGGAGCCGCCTTCGGGAGATTCTGCGCCGCGGCCCCAGGTCCAGGAGGGCACCGGCGGTTCGCGGCCGTGTCAGCGCCGCTGGCCGCCCAGCCCGAGGTTCACGCCGAGCAGTCCGTCGCCGCCGAGGGATACGCCGACCTCGATGCCTGCCACGTCTGCGCCGACCTTGACGCCCTCGTCCACCTCGACGCCGACATTCGCATCGACGCCCCCGACGCCGGCCCCTACGGAGACGGCGCCGTCGCCGGCCTTCACATCGGCCTTGACCGTGCCGCCGGCCACATCCGCGCCCGCAGCCACCGAGCCGCCGCCGACCGTGACGCCGGCCGTGACCGTGCCGCCTGCGACGTCGGCGCCGACCGTCGCACCGCCGGAGCCGATCGACACGTCGACCTTCGCGACGCCCGGCACGTCCGCACCGGCACCCCCGCCGTCCTGCTCCGCGGGAGCCGAGACGGCGGGCGCGCTCGGCGGCGCCGCGGGCGTCGCGCCCTGCGCGGGAGCCGGGCCGCCGGTGCCGGGCTTCGTCGAGGCGGACTCGGCGGCTGTCGCTCGATCGCGCTCCGGCGCGGAGTCGGCGACCGGCGCGCCGCCGGCCGGGGAGCCGTCGCCGGCGGAGTCCTCGGCGGAGGACGTGTCGCGCGGCGCATCCGAGAGCCGGGGGACGGCCGACGGGTCGACGCTCGACGACACCGGTCCGGTTGTGTCCGACGCGGGGGGCAGTGCGCCGCGCCGGTCGTCGCTCTCCACCGTGACGGATGTGCCGGGCTCCGACGCGCTCGCGGGCGCGAGGGACGGGACAATCGTGACGGCGAGCAGCGCCCCCGCCACGCTGGCCGTCGTGACGCCCGCGCCGACCAGACCGCCGAGTGAGAGGGCGCCGGCGGATGCTGCTGCGCCCGTCGCTCCTGCGGCACCCGTCGCTCCTGCGGTGCCGGCCGCGGCCGCCGTGCCGGCGGAGGCCGTCACGCCCGCCCCGGAGCCGGCGGCGAGCACGCCCCCACCGACCGTGACGGCGCCCTCGACGACGCCCGACGGCATGGCCGCGAGGGCGACGGCCGCGAGGTCGCCGCGCGTGAGCGCCGCGAGGTAGGACGCGGCGGCGGGCACGCCCATGACCAGCGGCAGCACCACGAGGGCGAGGCGGCTTCCGACCTCCCGCGCCTCCGCGGCGACCATCTCGCAGCGCGCGCACTCCTCGAGGTGCGAGTCGACACGGGCGCGGTTGCGCGGGGCGAGGTTGCCTCGGGCGTGCGCTCCGAGGTGGTCGACGGTCCAGCGGCACGCGGAGTCCTCGCCGAGCGACGCGATGTGCGCCTGGATCCAGGCCTCACGCAGGCCCTCGCGCGCGCGGAAGGCGAGCTGCTTGACCGCGCCGGCCTTCATCCCGAGCAGCGGCGCCGCCTCGGCCGGGCCGAGGCCCTCGACCTCGGTGTACCAGAGCACCTCCTGCCAGCGCGTCGGAAGGCTGCGGAACGCCCGGTGGGTCAGTCCGCGGTCGAGCTCGGCGAGCCGGGCCTCCTCGGTGGACGCCGGATCCGCGACGGTCTCGAGCTCGTCGATGGCCGACTCGCGGCGCGCGCGTCCCCACGATGCCGCCGTGTTGCGGATCGCCGTGAAGAGGTACGCGCGGAACGCCCCCGTCGGCCCGCCGCCGCGCTGGATCGCGTGGAAGATGCGCGTGTACGCCTCCTGCACGAGATCATCGGGGTCGATGCTCGACGTCAGCGAGCGGGCGACGGTCACGCCCGCGGCGTAGTGGCGCTGCCAGAGCTGCGCGAAGGCCTCCGCGTCGCCCGAGCGCGAGCGCAGGACCAGGTCGGCGTCGGCGGCGGCTTCGGCGGTGGAGTCGTGCACGTCATCTCGCTTCGGGGGCAGCGGCGGTGCTTGCGCAAAGGGCTGCGCGAGCGCGGACGCGAGGGGCGCGCATCCGTCTGACCGACATTCTCCACCGAGATCGGGCGATTCTCATAGGGTGCCCGGGGAGGATCCCGCGCTCGTCCCATCGAGCGGGACGTCCGACGAGTGCGGGTACAATCGGGATGTCGCGACTGGCGTTGAGGTGGTGCACCACCGGGAAGCGACCGAGACGGCATTCGACCGCACGCCTGGGCCGATGCGAGATACCCCATCCCGAACGTCGTCTGGAGATCGCATGACCGATCCGCTGTTCAACGCTCCGCTCGCCGAGGTCGACCCCGAGATCGCGCAGGTGCTGCAGCGCGAGCTCGATCGCCAGCGCGGATTCCTCGAGATGATCGCGTCCGAGAACTTCGTGCCCGTCTCGGTGCTCGAGTCGCAGGGCTCCGTGCTCACGAACAAGTACGCCGAGGGCTACCCCGGCCGCCGCTACTACGGCGGCTGCGAGGAGGTCGACGTCGCCGAGGAGCTCGCGATCGAGCGCGCCAAGGAGCTCTTCGGCGCCCGGTTCGCGAACGTCCAGCCGCACTCGGGCGCGTCGGCGAACGCGGCCGTGCTGCACGCGATCGCCCGCCCGGGCGACACGATCCTGGGTCTGTCGCTCGACCACGGCGGCCACCTCACGCACGGCATGAAGATCAACTTCTCCGGCCGCCTGTACGACATCGTCGCCTACGGGGTGGACGCCGAGACGTCGCTGGTCGACATGGACGAGGTGCGCCGCCTCGCGCTCGAGCACAAGCCGAAGGTGATCATCGCGGGCTGGTCGGCATACCCGCGCCAGCTCGACTTCG
>NZ_JAPSJA010000299.1 GCF_031178525.1 Microbacterium sp. | reverse complement strand
GGCGAGCCCGCCGCCGAGCTGCTGCGCCGCCTGGGCGAGCGCGTCCAGGCGCTGCACGTCAAGGACGGCCCGCGCACGAAGGACGACAAGGACCAGGTGGCGGTGGGCGACGGCGTGCTGCCGATCGCCGAGATCCTCTCGGCGGCGCCCGGCGCACTGCGCGTCGTCGAGCTCGACGATCACGCGGGCGACGTGTTCGAGGCGCTCTCGCGCAGCTTCGCCTTCCTGACGGGAGAGCGCTCGTGAGCGGCGCCGGCCGGGTCGGCGTCGGCGTCGTCGGCGCCGGCACGATCAGCGACCAGTACCTCGAGAACCTCACGGCGTTCCCCGACCTCGATGTCCGCTTCGTCGCGGACATCGACACCGCCCGCGCCGCGGCGCAGGCGGAGAAGTGGGGCGTGCCGGCATCCGGCACGTACGAGGAGCTGCTGGCGGATCCGGCGATCGAGATCGTCGTGAACCTCACGATCCCCGCCGTGCACGTCGAGGTCGCGCTCAAGGCGGTCGAGGCAGGCAAGCACGTGTGGGGCGAGAAGCCGTACGCGCTCGATCTCGAGAGCGGCCGCGTGCTCCTCGAGGCCGCGCAGGCGAAGGGCGTGCGCGTCGCGGTCGCGCCCGACACCATCCTGGGCGCGGGTCTGCAGACGGCGTTCCGTGCCGTGCGCGAGGGCGTGATCGGCGCCCCGCTGACCGGACTCGCGCTGTTCCAGGCGCCCGGTCCGGAGTCGTGGCACCCGAGCCCCGAGTTCCTGTACGCCAAGGGGGGCGGACCGCTGTTCGACATCGGCCCCTACTACCTCACGACGCTCGTGCAGGTCTTCGGATCGGTCCGTCGCGTGTACGCGCACGGCTCGAAGTCGCGAGAGACCCGCGTGATCGGCAGCGGCCCCAAGGCCGGCACGGAGTTCCCTGTCGAGGTGCCCACCCACGTCGCCGCGCTTCTCGAGTTCGCGTCGGGCGCCAGCGCGCAGGTCGTCTTCAGCTTCGACTCCAAGCTCAAGCGCACGGGCTTCGTCGAGGTCGCCGGCACCGAGGGCACGGCCGTGTTCCCCGATCCGAACACGTTCGAGGGCGACACCGTCGTGCACGGCGCGGACGACTCCGAGCGCGTGATCCCCGCGGCCGGGTCGTTCTACACGCGCGGCACCGGCGTCGCGGAGCTCGCGCAGGCGATCCGCGCGGGCCGCTCAGAGCGCGTCCCCGGAGAGCTCGCCTTCCACGTGCTCGAGATCATGGTCGCCATCGCGCAGTCCGCCGAGGCGAGCGCGCCGGTCGAGGTCGCCTCGGATGTCTCGCCCCGCGAGTCGCTGGATCCCGAATGGGATCCGTCGATCGCGACCCTGTAGAGCTCCCGTCCGGATCCCGCTGCGGCTCCGGCGGTTCGTCCCGCAGTTCACCATCCCGCAGTTCATCACCCTGCAACACCCCCTCGAAGATGAGACCAAGGAGTACAGCGATGAAGAAGTCCCGCATCATCCGATGGGCGGCGCTCGCCGCGACCGCCGCGGTGAGCACCGCGGCGCTGACCGGCTGCGGCGGCACGGGCGGCAGCGGCGGCAGCGCCGATCCGGCCGCGCTCGAGGGCCAGACGATCACCTACTGGGCGAGCAATCAGGGATCGTCGATCGGCATGGACGAGGAGGTGCTGGGCGAGTCGATCGACCGGTTCACCGAGGCGACCGGCGTCGAGGTGGAGCTCGAGGTCATCCCCTGGCCCGACCTGTACAACCGCATCCTCGCGGCGGTGTCGAGCGGCGAGGGCCCCGATGTCCTGAACATCGGCAACACGTGGGCCGTGTCGCTGCAGTCGAGCGGTGCGTTCGTCCCGTGGGAGGGCGATGCGCTCGAGGCCATCGGCGGGCAGGAGCGCTTCGTCGAGACCAGCTGGGCGACCGGCGGCGCCGAGGGCCAGGCCCCGACGTCCGTTCCGCTCTACGGCCTCGCCTACTCGCTCTACTACAACACCGCGATGTTCGAGGAGGCGGGGATCGAGGAGCCGCCCGCGACGTGGGATGAGTTCATCCAGACCGCCAAGGAGCTCACCAAGGACACCGACGGCGACGGCGAGATCGACCAGTGGGGCTTCACCCTCGCCGGCCAGCGCGTCTCGAACAACGCCCACCAGGCATTCGTCCGCGGCATGCAGAACGGCGGCGAGCTGTACACCGAGGACGGCAAGCCCGACTTCACGAACGACGGCGTGGTCACCGGCGTGACGCAGTGGCTCGACCTGATGGGCGAGAACGGCGTTGTCGACCCGTCGAACGCCGAGTTCACCGACGGCAGCCAGCTGCCGCCGGAGCTGATCGACGGCCGCGCGGCCATGATGTTCGACCAGGCGGCGGGCAAGACCTTCGCGGCCGCGGAGTTCGAGGACTTCGGCGTGGCCCCGATCCCGATGAACTCCGCCGACGCGACGGGCAAGGAGGGAACACAGAGCCACGTGGCGGGCATCAACGTCAGCGTGTTCGCGAACTCGGACGCGAAGGACGCGGCCATCGCCTTCGTGAAGCACCTCACGAGCGACGAGGAGCAGAAGACGCTCAACGCCGCGTACACCTCGCTGCCCGTCGTCACGGCGGCGATGGACGACCCGGCGTTCGACACCCCGGAGATGGCGGCCAAGAAGGTCACCTACGCCGAGCACTCGCAGCCCATGCCGCTGTATCCCTCGGAGGGACAGATGGAGACGCTCGTGGGTGAGGCCATCGCCCGCTTGTTCGCCGACATCGCGCAGGGCGAGGAGGTCACGGAGGACGACGTCCGCGCCGCGCTCGAGGACGCGCAAGCGCAGATGCCGGCCAGCTGATCGATCCGGTCTCCGTCCCGGGGTG
>NZ_JAPSJA010000298.1 GCF_031178525.1 Microbacterium sp. | reverse complement strand
GTTCTAGGAGCACGACATGACAATCCCGATGCGCTTCGGCTACAAGGCGTCCTCGGAGCAGTTCGGACCGCGACAGCTGCTCGACTATGCCGTCCTCGCCGAGGAGATGGGCTTCGACTCGGTGTTCCTGTCCGATCACATGCAGCCCTGGATGCATGACGGCGGCCACGCTCCCGCTGCGCTGCCGTGGCTCGGCGCGGTGGGCGAGCGCACCTCGCGCGTGCTGCTCGGCACCTCGGTGCTGACGCCGACCTTCCGCTATCACCCCGGCGTCGTGGCGCAGGCGTTCGGCACGCTCGGTGCGATGCACCCGGGCCGGATGATCCTCGGCGTCGGCACGGGCGAGGCGCTCAACGAGGTCACGCTCGGTCTCGAGTGGCCCGAGTCGCCCGAGCGCTTCCAGCGCATGAAGGAGGCGATCACGCTCATCCGCGAGCTCTGGACCGGCGAGCGCGTCACCTTCGACGGCACCTACTACTCCACGAGCAACGCCACGATCTACGATCGCCCCGAGATGCCGGTGCCCATCTACATCGGCGCGTCCGGCCCCGCCGCCACACGCCTGGCCGGTCGCATGGCCGACGGCTGGATCACCACCAGCGGCAAGGATCCGTCGCTCTACACCGACAAGCTCCTGCCCGCGTTCGAGGAGGGCATCGAGAAGGGCCACCGCTCCCCCGGCGATGTCGACACCCTCATCGAGGTGAAGGTCTCGTTCCGTCCCGACCTCGACATGGCGAAGGAGAACACGCGGTTCTGGGCGCCGCTGGCTCTGGCGCCCGAGGAGAAGACCGGCATCCACGACCCGATCGAGATGCAGCGCCGCGCCGAGGAGCTGCCGATCGAGCGCGCCGCATCGCGCTTCATCGTGTCGGACGACGTCGACCAGCACATCGAGGCCATCGCGACCTACGTCGAGCTCGGCTTCCGTCACCTCGTGTTCCACGACCCTGGACACGACCAGGAGGCCTTCCTGCGCCTGTACGGCGAGCAAGTGCTGCCCCGCCTGCGCGAGCGGTTCCGTTGAGCCGCGGCTGGACCGTCGTCATCCCGGTCAAGGGATCGACCGGCAAGTCGCGCCTCGCGCATCCCGAGCGCGCCGCGCTGGCGTCGGCGATCGCGCTCGACACGCTCGATGCGGTATGCCGTTCCGAGCATGTGGCGGCCGTGGTGGTCGTCACCTCGGACGGAGACCTGGCGCTCGAGGCCGTGAGCGACGTCGGCGGGACGGTCAGGCCGTCCGTCCGGGTGGTGCCCGACCCCGGCGAGGGGCTCAATCCCGCCATCGTCGCGGGACTCGCGGCGGCGGACCCGGACCTGCCGCGGGCCGCGCTGCTGGGCGATCTGCCGGCGCTGGCTCCGGCCGATCTCGACGCGGTCCTCGAGCTCGCGGCGGCGCACGAGCGGGCGTTCGTCGCGGATGCGGAGGGCACGGGCACGACGCTGCTCACGGCCGGCCCCGGTGCCACGCTCGAGCCCGCGTTCGGCGCCGATTCGGCCGCGCGTCACGCGGCATCCGGCTTCAGCCCGCTTCCGGTCGCCGAGGACTCCACCGTCCGCCGCGACGTCGACACCGCCGCGCAGCTGCGCACCGCCTCCCACCTCGGCCTCGGCCCGCGGACCTCCGCCTTGCTGTAGCCGCCGCCTCCGAGCTGCGGATCGTCAGCGCGGCGGCGCGTCAATCGGGCCCGTCGCCGTCCGTCGTCGCGCCCAGCATCGCCGCTCGGATCGACGCGAGGTGCGCCCGCATCGCCTCGGCGGCGGCTGCGGCGGACCGGGACTCGAGCGCGTCGACGATCCGCTCGTGCTCGCCGACCTCCTGTCGCGCGGTGAGGTAGCGCCGGATGCCCGTCAGGACGTGCTGCGCGCGCGCGGTCTCGTCGAGGGGACCCGCGATCACGTCGGCGAGGCGCGTGTTGCCCGACGCGACGGCGATCGCCCCGTGGAAGACGCGCGCCTCCTTCACGGCCTCGCGCGGGTCGTCCCCCGGTCGGGCGCGTTGCGCGCGAACCATGCCGCGCAGAGCATCCAGCTGCTCGGCGGTGACGCGCACCGCCGCCTCCGCCGCCGCATGGGGCTCGAGCAGCTCGCGCAGCGTGAGCACCTCGTCGACGTCGCGCAGCGCCATCCTGCGCACGAGGTAGCCCTTCTTGGGGAGCACCACGACGAGACCCTCGCTCGCCAGCCGACCGAGCGCTTCGCGCACGGGCGTCTTCGACACGCCGAACTCCTCCGCGAGCCGGGGCTCGACGACGAGGGAGCCGGGTTCGAGCGCCCCGGTCAGGATGCGCACGCGCAGCTCGTCGGTGAGCCGATCCGTCAGCGATGCAGCCACGTCGTCCTCCGTCGCGCCGTGCCCCCGGACATCCGCGGGATCACAGTCATATCATCCGCGAGCCGCCCAAGCCCAGACGGGAGCGGCGACGCGCGGTCGCGGGCCACGGCTTCGGCTTCGGCGGAGCGGCTTCGGCTTCGGCTTCGGCGGAGCGGACGGCGGGGACGCACGTCCGAGTCGGACGGCGCCGAGGGGGGATCAGCGCAGCACGAGGGCGGCGGCACCCACCAGAGGGCCCTCGTCGCCGAGCGCGCTGCGGACCACGCGGGTCGCCTGCGCATACGGGAGCACGGCCGTGCGGGCCAGCGCCGAAGCGACGAGATCGACGTAATCTTCGGCGACGCGCGAGAAGCCGCCGCTGATCGCGATCACCTCGAGGTCGAGCAGCGTGGACGCGTTCGCGAGGCCGAGGCCGACGGTCGCGGCCGAGCGCTCGATCGCCGCGCGGGCGGTCCCGTCTCCCGCGGCCGCATCGCGGGCGATGTCCTCCCCCGTCTCCCCCGCCCA
>NZ_JAPSJA010000297.1 GCF_031178525.1 Microbacterium sp. | reverse complement strand
TGACACGAGCGCCGGCGGTGCGGCTCGATCGCGCGTTCTGACGCGCGGTCAGGCCAGCCCGACGTGCTCGAAGGGATAGACGTCGCGGATGCGCTGGCTGAAGAACTCGCCGGCGCTGCGCGCCCCGACCAGGGCCCGATGCACGGACGGCGGCACCGCGAAGTAGCGGTAGAGCTCGCCGGTCGTGAACACGATCTCCATGACCGCGACGGCGGCGTCGTAGCCGACCTCGGCGATCACGCTCGACTCGAGAGTCACCCGCTTCATGCCGGCTCCCTCCGTCGCTGCGTGCCCTGTCCGCTCCACGGTAGGCGCTACCCGGTGCGCGGGCGCAAGCCCCTCGCGCCGCCGGCCGACGCCGCCGTCGGATGCGCGAGGATGTCGGCATGACGACGCGGCTGCTGCTGATCTCGGACACGCACGTGCCGCTGCGGGCGCGGCGCCTGCCCGACGCCGTCTGGCACGCCGTGGACGCCGCCGACGTGGTCGTGCACGCGGGCGACTGGGTGGATGAGGCGACCCTCGACGCGCTCGAGTCGCGGGCGGCACGGCTGATCGGGGTCTACGGCAACAACGACGGCGCGGGACTGCGGGCGCGGCTGCCCGAGGTCGCGACCGCGCAGATCGAGGACCTCCGCGTCGCGGTGGTGCACGAGACGGGCGCGGCGACCGGACGGGAGCGGCGCATGGATGCCGCGTTCGCGGGGGAGCGCCGACCGGATGTGCTCGTCTTCGGGCACAGCCACATCCCGTGGGACACCGTCACGCCGGCAGGCATCCGCCTGCTCAATCCCGGCTCGCCCACGGATCGGCGTCGGCAGCCGGCCTGCACCATGATGACCGCGACGGTCGACGCTGCCGAGGTGCGCGACGTCGCGCTCGTCGAGGTGCCCCGCTGATCCGACTCGCTCGAGTCAGTCGATCCGGATCGTCCCCGTCTGCGGGTGCTCGGTGGGCATCCGGTCGCGGTGGTAGGTGATCGTCGAGTATCCGTGCGGGGACGGGCGGCCGTCCTCGTCGAGGTTGACGAAGACGAGCTTCTCGATCGTCAGGATCGTGCGGCGGGTGATCATGTTCCGCACCACGGCGCGCATCGTGAGCGACGTGCGGCCGAAGTGCGTGGCCTTCAGCCCCATCTCGATCAAGTCGCCCTGCTGAGCGGAGGCCTCGAAGCTGATCTCGGAGATGAACTTGGTGACGACGCGGTAGTTGCCGAGCTGGATGATGGCGTAGATCGCCGCCTCCTCGTCGATCCACCGCAGCAGGCTGCCGCCGAAGAGCGTGCCGTTGGCGTTCAGGTCCTCCGGCTTGACCCACTTGCGGGTGTGGAAGTTGATGTCGATGTCGCTCTCGCTGCTGTTCACGGGGTGCGGCTCCTCTCGCGTCGCTCGTCATCCGAAACCTACGGCCTCGGGCGCGCGTGGGCATCCGATTGACCGGGCGTCGCCGAGTGGGTTAGCCCGCGCGTGTCGGTGGCCGTCCCTACGATGGCGGCATGGCCGATCCCGAGGAGCTGATCGTCGCGGACGTCGCCGCGTGGCGCGCATGGCTCGACGAGCACGAGAGCGACTCGGACGGTGTCTGGCTCATCCTGGCGAAGAAGGGCACGACGGCGCCGACCACGCTGACGTACGCCGAGGCGCTCGAGGAGGCGCTGTGCAGCGGCTGGATCGACGGGCGCCGGCAGAGCGTCGACGCCGGCGTGTTCCGGCAGCACTTCACGCCTCGGCGGAAGACGTCGCTGTGGTCGGAGCGCAACATCGGCTTCGTCGAACGGCTGATCGAGGAGGGCCGGATGCGCCCGCGCGGGCAGGCCGAGATCGACCGCGCGAAGGCCGACGGGCGCTGGGACCGCGCGTACGGGCCGGCCGCGTTCGCGGAGCTGCCGGAGGACCTCGCGGCGGCGCTGTCCGCATCGCCTGCCGCGTCCGCGCTGTTCACGCAGCTGAACGCGCAGAACCGGTACGCCGTCCTGCATCGGGTGCACACGGCGCCCAGTGCGACGAGCCGAGCCAACCGCATCGCCAAGCTCGTCGGGATGCTGGCGCGAGGGGAGACGCCGTACGCGCAGTGAACGCCGGTGCCGGCCGGAGGTGTCGCCCCGATACGCTGGGGGTCCCCGCGCCGCTCCATCCGGTCGCGGCACCCGACCCGAAGGCCGCACCTCCGGCCGACTCCGACGAGGAGCGCAATGCCCGGTTCCCGCCCGCCATCGATGGCGGACGTCGCCGCGCGCGCCGGTGTGTCGCACCAGACCGTGTCGCGCGTGCTCAACGGGCACGCGTATGTGAAGCCGGACACGCGTGAGCGGGTGCTCGCCGCGATCGATGACCTCGGCTATCGGCCGAACCGCGCGGCGCGCGCGCTCGTGACGGCCCGCACGCGCACGATCGGGATCCTCGTCACGAACGCGACGTTCTTCGGCCCCGCTAGCACGGTGTTCGCGATCGAGGCCGCCGCCCGCGCGGAGGGCTACTTCGTGTCGATCGGGTCGCTGCTCGCGATGGACGCATCGCCCGTGCGGGCGGCGCTGGATCAGCTGATCGACCAGGGGGTCGACGGGATCGTGACCGTCGTGCCGCAGGCGCAGGCGATGCGCCTCATCGACGAGGTCGCGCCGCCCGTGCCGATCGTGGCGGTCGCGGCGCGGGCCGACATCCCCGCCGACTCGCCCATTCGATACGTCCACGTGGATCAGGCTCTGGGGGGCGCCGTCGCGACCCAGCACCTGCTCGACCTCGGCCACCGCCGCATCGTGCACGTCGCCGGCCCGGAGGGCTGGTACGACGCGGACCAGCGGTCGCGCGCCTACGTCGAGACCATGCGCGCGCACGGCGCTGAGCCGCGCATC
>NZ_JAPSJA010000296.1 GCF_031178525.1 Microbacterium sp. | reverse complement strand
GTGCTCGCTCCGCTCAGCCGCGCGATCCTCACCCGCAAAGCCTATGGCGCGGCAAGGCCCCGTCCGGGAACACGCGGGCGGGGCCTCGTCGACGCGCCGTGATCAGTGGATGCCGAGGACGTCCTCGCGCGTCCGCAGCAGGCGTTCAGGCGCTCAGGCGTGGCCCGCGCCGGCCTCCACCGTCTCCTCGCGTACCTGAGCGATCGTGGGTCGCGGACGCTCGCGCAGCGCGACGAGCGCGAGCACGGCGGCGACCGCGGCGAGCACGGCGGCCGTCGCCAGCGCCGCGTGGAATCCGCCGAGGAACGCGTCCAGTGCGGTGGCGGCATCCGTCGGCGACAGGTGTGCCGGGATGATGCCCTGCGAGATCCGGTCGCGCTCGCCGGCCGTCAGAGACAGGTCCGCCGAACCGGCGCGCGAGCCGGCGGTCACGATCGCGGCGAACACGGCGGTGCCGAGCGCGCCGCCGAGCTGCAGCATCGTGCTCTGGAAGCCACCCGCGACGCCCGCGAGGTGCACGGGCGCGCTGCCGACGATCGCCTCGGCGCCGGCCGTCATGGTGAAGCCCACGCCCAGCGAGAGCACGACGAACGGGATCGCCATCCCGATGTAGGGCGAGTCCGCGGTGATCGCCGTGAGCGCGACGAAGGCGACGGCGATCATGCCGAGACCGAGCGCCATCGTGCGGCGCGCGCCGATGCGGCTGACCAGGACGGCGCCGACGGGGGACGCCACGATGGAGACGGCCGACATGGGCAGCAGCATGACGCCGGCGAGCAGACCCTCCGCGCCACGGACGTTCACCAGGAACAGGGTCAGGAAGAACGTCACGCCGAGCATGGCGAAGAAGTTCACCGCGATCGCGACGCCGCCCACCGCGAACCCGGGCGCGCGGAACAGGGTCAGCGGAAGCAGCGGGTCCGTCGTCCGCGCCTCCACGAGGACGAACACCCCCAGCAGCGCGACGCCGAGCGCGAGCGCGCCGATCGTGAACGGGCTGCCCCAGCCCCAGGTCTCCGACTGCGCGATGCCGACGATCACGGCCGCCAGGCCGAGCGCGAGGAGCAGGACACCCGGGATGTCGAAGCGACCCGACGTGTTCGCGGCCTTGGATTCCGTCAGGACGAGCGCCGACATCACGACGGCGATCGCGGCGATGGGGGCGTTGAGGAAGAAGATCGACTCCCACCCGGCCGACTGCACGAGCGCGCCGCCGACGATCGGCCCCGCGGCGATCGCGAGGGACGACACGCCGCCCCAGATGCCGACCGCCATGCCGAACCTCTCCCGCGGGAAGGTCGCGCGCAGCAGTGCGATGGTCTGCGGCATCAGTACGGCGGCGCTCACGCCCTGGATGGCGCGGAACGCGATCACGCCAGCGGTCGAGCCGACGACGCCGATCGCGATGGACGCCAGTGCGAAAGCGATCACGCCGACGACATAGGTGCTTCGGCGGCCGAAGCGGTCGCCGATCTGGCCGCCGAGGATCAGGAACACGGCGATGCCGAGCAGGTACGCGTTCGTGATCCACTGCAGCTCGGCGAACGACGTGCCGAGATCGGCAGCGATCGCGGGGTTGGCGATGTGGACGACGGTTGCGTCGAGGCCGACCATGAACAGGCCGAAGCTCACGGAGATGAGGGTGGCGATCGGGTGACCGCGCAGGGTTCGGCGTCGGATCGAGGGCGCGCTGGACATGAGGGTCTCCTTCGGGGAGCGGATGGGCGAAACCGCACCACGACAGCACAGGGCCGTCAGGCGAGAGGTGCGGGACGCGAACCGAAGGACACGGGAGGTGGCGGGGACGAAGCCCTCACACGAGTGGATGCCTGTGCTCGCGCAGGCATCCGACTCCCTTGATTCAGCACCTCCAGTGTATCGGCCCGCGACCGTGCGCCCCGTTCCGAGGCCGTGTCGGCCGGCCCGCCGCGGCTACGCTGAACCGGTGATCATCCTCGCGGCGACGCCCATCGGCAACCTGGGCGACGCGTCCCGCCGGCTCGTCGAGGTGCTCGAGCAGGCGCCCGTCGTGGCGGCCGAGGACACCCGCACGGCGCAGCGCCTGTTCGCGGCGCTCGGCATCGCCAACCGTCCGCGGCTGATTGCGATGCACGACCACAACGAGCGGCAGAAGGCGGGCGAGCTCGTCGAGCTCGCGCGCGAGCAGGATCTCGTCGTCCTGACCGACGCGGGCATGCCGACCGTGAGCGATCCGGGTTACGGCCTGGTGTCCGCGGCGGCGGATGCCGGCGTGACGGTCACGGCGATCCCGGGGCCGAGCGCCGTGCTGACCGCGCTCGCGGTGTCGGGGCTGCCGACCGACCGCTTCACGTTCGAGGGCTTCGTCGCCCGCAAGCCGGGGGAGCGGCGCCGCGCACTCGCGGCGCTGGCCTCCGAGCCGCGCACGATGGTGTTCTTCGAGGCGCCCACGCGCGTGGCGCAGACCCTCGCCGACCTCGGCGCGGCCTTCGGGGAGGATCGCCGGGCGGCGGTGTGCCGGGAGCTCACGAAGCTGCACGAGGAGGTCGCGCGCGGCACGCTCGCGGAGCTGACCGCGTGGGCGGAGGCGGGCGTGCGCGGGGAGCTCGTGATGGTCGTCGCGGGCGCCGTGGCGGGCGAGGTACCGCTCGAGGACGCACTCGGGCAGGTGCAGGCGCTCGTCGCCTCCGGCACGCGGCTCAAGGACGCCGCGGCCGAGGTCGCGGCCCACACCGGGCACTCCTCGCGCGACCTCTACCAGGCAGCCCTCGCCGCGAAGCGCTGACGGCTTCCCAGGAGACATCGCCTTCTCAGGAGCGGATCGCGCCAAGCGCTGCGAGATCACGGCATCCCCTGAGAACGGAGTCGGCGCGTCAGGCCTG
>NZ_JAPSJA010000295.1 GCF_031178525.1 Microbacterium sp. | reverse complement strand
TGTTGATGATCGCGACCTTGATCGGGATGTTGTTGATCGCGCAGGTGGCGAGCTCCTGATTGGTCATCTGGAAGCAGCCGTCGCCGTCGATCGCCCACACCGCGCGCTCGGGCTGGGCCACCTTGGCGCCCATCGCGGCGGGCACGGCGTATCCCATGGTCCCGGCGCCGCCGGAGTTCAGCCACGAGTTGGGGCGCTCGTACTTGATGAACTGCGCCGACCACATCTGGTGCTGGCCGACGCCCGAGGCGAACACGCCCTCGGGTCCGGTCAGCTCGCCGATGCGGCTGATCACGTGCTGCGGGGCGAGCAGGCCGTCGGTGGTCGGCGCGTAGCCGAGCGGGTACTGATTCTGCAGCCCGCGCAGGTACGCCCACCACTCCGACGTGTCGGCCTTCTCGGTGCGGGCGTGCAGCGCCGCGTCGAGGTCGACGAGCACGTCCTTCAGGTCGCCCACGATCGGCACGTCGGCCGCGCGGATCTTGGAGATCTCGGCGGGGTCGATGTCCACGTGCACGACCTGCGCGTTCGGCGCGAACAGCGCGGCCTTGCCGGTCACGCGGTCATCGAATCGCGCCCCGAGCGCCACGATGAGGTCGGCCTCCTGCAGCGCGAGCACCGCCGGGACGGATCCGTGCATGCCCGGCATGCCGAGGTGCTGCGGGTGCGAGTCGGGGAACGCGCCGCGGGCCATCAGCGTCGTGACGACGGGCGCGCCGCTGCCCTCGGCGAGCGTCTTGAGCTCCGCCGCCGCCTGCGCCCGGATCACACCGCCGCCGACGTACAGCACCGGCTTGCTCGCCTGCGCCATGAGCGCGGCCGCCGCCTGGATCTGCTTGCCGTGCGCCTTCGTCACCGGGCGGTAACCGGGCAGGTCGATCTTGGGCGGCCACACGAACGGCGCCTCGTTCTGCTGCGCGTCCTTCGTGATGTCCACGAGCACCGGTCCCGGTCGTCCGGTCGACGCGATCTCGTACGCCGCCGCGATCGCGCCCGGGATGTCCGCCGCGTTCTTCACGAGGAACGAGTGCTTGGTGATCGGCATCGTGATGCCCACGATGTCCGCCTCCTGGAACGCGTCGGTTCCCATCAGCGTCGAGAACACCTGACCCGTGATCGCCAGCAGCGGCACGGAGTCCATGTAGGCGTCGGCGATGGCCGTCACGAGGTTCGTGGCGCCGGGGCCGGAGGTGGCGATCGCCACGCCGACCTTGCCGCTCGCAGCGGCGTAGCCCTCCGCTGCGTGGCCGGCGCCCTGCTCGTGGCGCACCAGGATGTGGCGCAGCGTCTTGGCGGACATCAGCGGGTCGTACACGGGCAGGATCGCGCCGCCGGGCAGGCCGAAGACGTCGGTGACGCCCAGCAGCTCGAGCGAGCGGACGACCGCCTCGGCGCCCGTGATCACGGGCGCGGAGGCAGACGTGGAGCGGGATGCGGGCGGCCGCGGGAGGACCTTGGCCGCGTCGAATGCAGAATCGGACGGCATGGTGATGCTTCCTTGAGGTGGGGTCGAGAATCCGCGTGAGGGACGCGGGGTCAGCCGGTCGTCGCGCCCTCCGCTGCGGAGCGCACGAGTCGCGAGTACTTCGCCAGGACGCCTCGGGTGTAGCGCGGGGGCAGGGGCTCCCAGCCGGAACGGCGGGATTCGAGCTCTGCGTCGTCGACGAGTAGGTCGAGAGAGCGAGCCGCGATATCGACCCTGATCAGATCACCATCGCGCACCAGGGCGATCGGACCTGCGTCCACTGCCTCGGGTGCAACATGGCCGATGCACAGTCCGGTTGTGCCGCCTGAGAATCGACCGTCCGTCAAGAGTAGTACATCCTTGCCGAGCCCGGCGCCCTTGATGGCCGCCGTGATGGCGAGCATCTCGCGCATGCCGGGGCCGCCCTTGGGGCCCTCGTAGCGGATCACGACCACGTCGCCCGCATTGACCTTGCCCTCGGCAAGCGCGTCCATCGCGGCGCGCTCGCGCTCGAACACGCGCGCCGGCCCCTCGAACACCGCGGCGTCGAAGCCCGCGGTCTTCACGACCGCACCCTCGGGCGCGAGCGAGCCGTGCAGGATCGTGATGCCGCCCGTCGCGTGGATCGGGTCGTCGAAGCGGTGGATGACCTCGCCGTCGATCGGATCCGGGTTCAGGTCGCGCAGGTTCTCTGCCACCGTCTTGCCGGTCACGGTGAGCGCGTCGCCGTGGATCAGGCCCTCGTCGAGCATCGCCTTCATGATCACGGGGATGCCGCCGTGGCGGTCGACGTCGTTCATGACGTACTTGCCGAACGGCTTCATGTCGGCCACGTGCGGGACCTTGTCGCCGATGCGGTTGAAGTCGTGCAGCGTCAGGTCGATCTCCGCCTCGCGCGCGATCGCCAGCAGGTGCAGGACGACGTTGGTGGAGCCGCCGAGCGCCATCGCCAGTGCGATCGCGTTCTCGAACGACTCCTTGGTCAGGATGTCCTTGGTCGTGATGCCCTGGCGCAGCAGGTTCACGACGGCCTCGCCCGAGCGGTGCGCGAAGTAGTCGCGGCGGCGGTCAGCGGCGGGCGGCGCGGCCGAGCCGGGCAGGCTCAGGCCCAGGGCCTCGGCGACCGACGCCATCGTGTTGGCCGTGTACATGCCGCCGCAGGCACCCTCGCCCGGAGCGAACGCGCACTCGATGCGCTTGAGGTCCTCCTCGCTCATGAGGCCGGCACGGCACGCGCCGACGCCCTCGAACGAGTCGATGATCGTGATGTCCTTCTCGGTGCCGTCCGACAGCTTCACCCAGCCGGGCGCGATCGATCCGGCGTACAGGAACACGCTCGACAGCCCCAGGCGGGCGCTCGCCATCAGCATGCCCGGGATGGACTTGTCGCAGCCCGCGAGCAGCACCGTGCC
>NZ_JAPSJA010000071.1 GCF_031178525.1 Microbacterium sp. | reverse complement strand
GCATGGACAACATGATCAACCACGGCACGGGCTGGATCCGCATGGAGTTCATCGTCCCGTCGCGCGGCCTGATCGGCTTCCGCACCGAGTTCCTCTCGATCACGCGCGGCACGGGCATCGCCAACGCAATCTCGCACGGCTACGACGACTGGGCCGGTCAGATCGTGGCGCGCCAGAACGGCTCGATCGTCGCCGACCGTGCCGGCGTCGTGACCCCGTTCGCCATCATCGGTCTGCAGGAGCGTATGTCGTTCTTCGTGCGCCCGACCGAAGAGGTCTACGAGGGCATGGTCGTGGGCGAGAACTCGCGCGCCGACGACATGGATGTGAACATCACCAAGGAGAAGAAGCTCACCAACATGCGCTCCGCCACGGCCGACTCCTTCGAGTCGATGACGCCGCCGCGCATCCTGTCGCTCGAGGAGTCGCTCGAGTTCGCCCGCGAGGACGAGTGCGTCGAGGTCACGCCCGAGGCGGTGCGCATCCGCAAGGTCGTGCTCGACGCGACCGAGCGCGGTCGCGAGACCGCTCGTCGCAAGCGCCAGGACGCCAACGCCTGATCCGAGTGATCGCGAACGGCCGGATGGTCCTCCATCCGGCCGTTCCGCGTCTCACCGGCGGTCGATCAGCGTCTCGGCGATCCGTCGTGCCGCGTGAGCGCTGCGGCGCGGCTCGCGCAGCCGCATGGCGAGCTCCCCGGTGACGACGAGCAGGATGTCGTCGGCGAGCCGGGCCGCCTCCTCGCCCACGAGCGGGCGGGCGAGCTCGGTGAGCCGATCGCGGAAGCCGTCTGTGTCTGACTGCACGGCGGCGGCGACCTCGGCGGGGGGATCGGCGTACTCGGCCGCGGTGCCGAGGAAGGCGCACCACCGCGCGCTGTCCGCGCGCCCTCGGAAATCGTCGAGCGCGTCGAACACGGCAAGCAGCCGGCCGGCGGGGGAGTCCGCGCGCTCCACGGCGCGATCCCAGGCCTCGAGCCACGCGCGCTGCCTGCGCTCGAGCGCCGCGGCCAGCAGCGCCTCCTTGCTGGCGTAGCCGCGGTACAGCGTGGCCGCCGATACGCCGGCACGCTCGGTGATCGCGTCGACCGGCGTGGCGCCGATCCCGCGTGAGAACAGCAGCTCGTCGGCGGCATCGAGCAGCCTCTGCTCCGTCCGCGCTCGGATCCCCATGCCGGTACCCTAAGCCGGATGAAACTGAAACGCACGTTGTCGTTCGTGGGTGCGTCCGAGATCGGGCTCATCGCCGCGGGGATGACCCTCATCGCCGCGACCTACGGCCTGGTCCGCCTCGCCTACGGCCTGCTGCTGCCCGACGTCCAGCGCGAGCTCGGCTTCGACGCGGCGGCGGCCGGAGCGGTGTCCGCCGGGGCCTCCTCCCTCTACTGCGTGGGGGCGGCGGCAGGCTTCGCGCTGAGCGGTCGGCACGCGCGAGTGCTCGTCGCGGCGGCGGGCGGGACCGCGGGCACCGGGGCGGCGGGGATGGCACTCGCCACCGCCTTCCCCTCCTTCGCCGCGTGGGCCGTCCTGGCGTCCACGGGTGCAGGCCTGGCATCCCCCGCCATGGTCGAGATCCTCCAGCGGAACCTGCGGCCGCGCCTGCGCGAGCCCGGCCAGAGCATCGCGAACGCGGGCACCGGGCCCGGCCTGGTCCTGGCGGGGCTGCTCGCGCTGACTCTCCTGCCCGACTGGAGGCGTGCCTGGCTGGCGTCTGCCGCCGTGACGGTCATCGCCGCGGGCTGCGTCCTCGCGCTCGACGGGCGCCGCCCCGCCGACGTGGACACGCGCGGCGCCCTCCCGTCGCGGTGGGTGCGCGCCCACGCGCGAGTGATCGTCGCGGCGTTCCTGATGGGGGCGGCATCCGCGGCGGTGTGGATCTACGGGCGGGGTGTCCTCGTCGCGGCCGGGGCGCCGGCCGCGCTCTCGGTGATCGCCTGGATCGTGCTGGGCGTCGGCGGCGCCGCCGTGATCGCGACCGTGCGTCCGATGGCCCGTCTCTCGGCCAGGTCGTCGTGGGCCGTGACGACGAGCGGCGTCGCCGTCGCCACGGCGCTGCTCGGCGGGGCCCCGTCGGCGCTGCCGCTCGCGATCGGTGCGTGCCTGCTGTTCGGATGGTCGTACACGGCCGGCAGCGGCGCGCTCATCGCGTGGACGACCGAGATCGATGCGCGTCGCGCGGCTCCGGGCACCGCGATGCTGTTCATCGTGCTGGTGCTGGGACAGGCCGTCGGCGCTGCCGTGCTCGGCGTGCTCGCGGCCGAAGCGGGCTACGCGATCGCGTTCCTCGTCGCCTCGGCGGCCGGCGCGGGGGCGGTGCTGCCTGCGCTCGGTCCTCGCGCGCGACGCCCCTAGGCTTGCCCGTATGCCGACTCCCGAGTTCGTCCTTGCCCTGCGGGAGAAGATCGGCACGGATCTGCTGTGGCTGACGGGTGTGACCGCCGTGGTGCTGCGTGACGAAGAGGTGCTGATCGTGCGGCGGGCGGACAACGCACGGCTCACCCCGGTGACGGGCATCGTCGATCCCGGCGAAGAGCCCGCGGCGGCGGCCGAGCGGGAGGTGCTCGAGGAGGCCGGGGTCGTGGCCGAGGCGGAGGCGCTCGTGTGGGTTCACACGCTGCCGCCCATGCAGTACGACAACGGCGATCGCGCCCAGTACCTCGACATCGTGTTCCGCTGCCGCTACGTGTCGGGCGAGCCGCACCCCGCCGACGGCGAGAACACCGAGGCACTGTGGCGCCGCCTCGACGACCTCGGTGATCTGAGCGAGGGAATGCGTGAGCGCATCCTGCAGGCGGCCGCGGGACGCGACGTGGCCCGCTTCGAGCGCTGACCGCCGTCGCCGGCCGACGGTAGCCTCGATCGGGTGAGCTCCCCGCGTCCGACAAGAACCGCCGAGGATCGCAGCGCGTGGCGTCAGGGCATCGCGGTGTCGATCGCGACCGGCGCGTACGGTGTCTCCTTCGGAGCGCTCGCCGTCGCCGCCGGACTCGACGTGTGGCAGACGTGCGTGCTGAGCCTGCTGATGTTCACGGGCGGATCGCAGTTCGCCTTCATCGGTGTGATCGCGTCGGGCGGGCTCGCGGCGGCCCCCTCCGCGATCGCGTCCGCCGCTCTTCTCGGCGCCCGCAACGTCGCCTACGCGGTGCGGATGAATCCGGTCGTGGGGCTGTCGTGGTGGCACCGGATCGCGGCCGCGCAGTTCACGATCGACGAGTCCACCGCAGTCGCGCTCGCACACACGGAGCCCCGTGCGCGCCGGATCGGCTTCTGGGTGACGGGCCTCGGCATCTACGTGGGCTGGAACATCGCGACGCTCGCCGGCGCGCTTCTCGGCGACGTCCTCGGGGATGTGCGTACCTACGGACTCGACGCGGCCGCCGCGGCGGCGTTCCTCGCGCTGCTGTGGCCGCGGCTGCGCTCGCGGCAGGCCATCGCGGTGGGCATCGCGGCCGCCGTCGTCGCCGCCAGCCTCACGCCCTGGCTCATGCCGGGCATACCCGTCCTCATCGCGGCGTTCGTGGCGATCCTCGTCGGCTGGTTCAACTGGCTCGGCGCGCGAGGGGAGCGGGCGCGATGACGATGTGGACGGCGATCCTGCTGGCCGCCGTGATCTGCGCGGCGCTGAAGGTGACCGGGTACCTCGTGCCCGCCGACTGGCTCGAGCGCGAGCGACCGGCGCGGATCACCGACCTGCTCACGGTCGCTCTGCTGGGAGCGCTCGTGGCGGTGCAGACCGTCGGGTCCGGCATGGCGGTCGTGATCGATGCGCGCGTGCCCGCCCTCGTGGTGGCCGGCGTCCTCCTGTGGCTGCGTGCGTCATTCCTCGTCGTGGTCGTCGCCGCGGCCGCGGCCGCCGCGCTGCTGCGGTTGCTCGGCTGGGCAGCGTGACGAGCCGCCCGGCGGCGCCGGTTGCGCGGGATACCCTTGACGGATGCGCGCGTCCTGGCCCCAGCGGATCCTGCTCGCCGTGCTCGCCGCGGTCGCGGGCGGGGTCTTCGGCATCGCGGGCACGATCGCGCACTCGTTCACGCTCGGCGTGCTGCCGGTCGGCCTGATGCTGGCGCTCATCGGCTGCGCGGCGCTGCTGATCGGGCTGCGGCTGCTGTTCCCGCACCGCTGGATCGCGTGGATCGGCGGCCTCGGGATGCTCGCGGCCGTGCTCGTGTACTCGGGGCAGGGACCCGGCGGATCCGTCGTCGTGCCGCAGCCGGCCGAGGGGGAGTTCCCCCTCGGAATCGTGTGGACCTACGCGGTCACGGGCGTGGTGCTGCTCGTCGGGGCGTGGCCGGATCTCTCCCGACTGCGGATGTCGCCGCGCCCGGACGCGGGCGAACCCGGCGCGTCCGGAGACCACCCCGCGAGGGCGCGTAGAATCGATCCGTGACTTACGTGATCGCCCTCCCGTGTGTGGACGTCAAGGACCGCGCGTGCATCGACGAGTGTCCGGTCGACTGCATCTACGAGGGTGAGCGCAGCCTCTACATTCACCCGGACGAGTGCGTGGACTGCGGCGCCTGCGAGCCGGTGTGCCCCGTCGAGGCGATCTACTACGAGGACGACCTGCCCGACGAGTGGCAGGACTACTACAAGGCGAATGTCGAGTTCTTCGACGAGATCGGATCGCCGGGCGGCGCGGCCAAGGTCGGCGTGATCCCGAAGGACCACCCGATCATCGCGGCCCTGCCCCCGCAGGGCGACGCTCACTGAGCGCGGCGTCGTGAGCGTCAAGGACCTCGCGGACTACCCCTGGGACGCCGTGGCGCCCTACGCCGAGCGAGCCCGCGCCCATGCCGACGGCATCTGCGACCTGTCGATCGGCTCGCCCGTCGATCCGACTCCGGATGTCGTGCGCCGCGCGCTCGCGGAGGCGACCGATGCTCACGCGTACCCGCAGACGGTCGGCACGCCGCAGCTGCGGGAGGCGATCGCGGCGTGGTTCGCGCGGCGACGCGGCGTGACAGGACTGGAGCCGCGCAACGTCCTGCCCACGATCGGCTCGAAGGAGCTCGTGGCGCTGCTGCCGACCCTGCTCGGACTGGGCGAGGGCGACCTCGTCGTGCACCCGCGCGCCGCGTACCCGACGTACGAGGTCGGCGCCCGCGTCGCCGGCGCGACGCCTCTCGCGTCGGATGAGCCCGACGAGTGGCCCGAGGGCACGAAGCTCATCTGGATCAACTCTCCCGGCAACCCCGACGGCCGGGTGTGGAACGTCGACGAGCTGCGCCGGGCGGTCGCGCGTGCCCGCGAGCTCGGCGCAGTGATCGCGGGCGACGAGTGCTACGCCGAGCTGGGCTGGGATGCCCCATGGGACGCCGAACCGGTGCCGAGCATCCTGGACCCTCGCGTGATCGGAGACAGCCGCGCCAACGTGCTGAGCGTGTACTCCCTGAGCAAGCAGTCCAATCTCGCCGGCTACCGCGCGGCCTTCCTCGCCGGATGTGCGCGCATCGTCGGCGACCTGCTCGCGGCACGCAAGCACCTCGGCCTGATGCCGCCCGGTCCTGTGCAGCACGCCATGGCGGTCGCCCTCGGCGATGATGCGCATGTCGCCGAGCAGAAGGAGCGCTATCGCGCGCGGCGGGACGTCCTGCGCCCCGCGCTCGAGGCCGCGGGCTTCACGATCGATCGCAGCGAGGCGGGACTGTACCTGTGGGCGACGGAGGGCCGGGACGCCTGGGAATCGATGGGGCGCCTCGCCGATCTGGGCATCCTCGCGGGGCCCGGCGTGTTCTACGGCCCGTACTTCCCGCAGCACGTGCGACTGTCGCTCACCGCGAGCGACGAGCGGATCACGGCCGCCGCCGCGCGCCTGCGCACCGCCGGCCGTTGAGGACGAGGCACACCCGCGGTGTGCCAGGCGCCTGAATCTGTCGGATCCGTCAACGGATCGACCCCGAGTTGGGTGGGTGTCACAGGTGACCGGCGCGCCGGATAGGCTGTACGAGGTGGTCCCGGCATACCGGGGCGCCGCCCAGCGGTGCGCCGGTGTGATCTACTCCAGCGCGCCGGCTCCCTGGAAGCGACACAATTCGCGACGAGTAATCGCAAGGAGGCGCCGTGAGCGACGCGGGACAGCTGCCCGAGAAGGCCACACTGACCGTCGGTGAGAAGACCGCGGAACTGCCGGTCCTGCCGGCCACGAGCGGGGCGCCCAGCATCGACGTCTCGACCCTCACGCGGCAGACGGGCTACACGACGCTCGACTACGGTTTCGTGAACACCGCGGCGACCGCGTCGGACATCACCTTCATCGACGGCGACAAGGGCATCCTGCGGTACCGCGGATACCCCATCGACCAGCTCGCGACGCACTCCAGCTACCTCGAGGTGGCCTGGCTGCTCATCTACGGCGAGCTGCCCACGGCCGACGAGCTGGCCGAGTTCGACGACAAGATCCGGCACCACACGCTGCTGCACGAGGATCTCAAGGACCGCTTCTTCACGGCGCTGCCGCACACGGCGCACCCCATGGCCGTGCTCTCGTCCGGCGTCTCCGCGCTCTCGACGTACTACGAGAACGAGTCCGACCCGAACAACCCCGAGCACGTCGAGCTCAACATGATCCGCCTGCTCGCGAAGCTGCCCGTCATCGCGGCCTACGCGCACAAGAAGAGCGTCGGTCAGGCCTTCCTGTACCCGGACAACTCGCTGAGCTTCGTCGACAACTTCCTGAAGCTGAACTTCGGCGTCCGCAGCGAGGACTACCAGGTCGACCCGGTGATGTCCCGCGCTCTCGAGCGCCTGCTGATCCTGCACGAGGACCACGAGCAGAACGCCTCGACCTCGACCGTGCGCCTTGTCGGCTCGACCGGCGCCGACCAGTTCGCCTCGATCTCGGCGGGCATCCACGCCCTGTCGGGCCCGCTGCACGGCGGCGCGAACGAGGCCGTCCTCACGATGCTCGGCCAGATCCAGGAGTCGGGTCAGGGCGTCAAGCGCTTCGTCGAGAAGGTCAAGAACAAGGATGAGGGCGTGAAGCTGATGGGCTTCGGGCACCGCGTCTACAAGAACTACGACCCGCGGGCGACGATCGTCAAGCAGTCTGCGGACGAGGTGCTCGAGCAGCTCGGCGTGCACGACCCGCTGCTCGACCTCGCCAAGGAGCTCGAGGAGATCGCGCTGGAGGACGACTACTTCCGGGAGCGTCGCCTCTACCCGAACGTCGACTTCTACACGGGCGTGATCTACAAGGCGATGGGCTTCCCGACGCGCATGTTCACCGTGCTGTTCGCGATCGGCCGGCTGCCGGGCTGGCTCGCGCACTGGCGGGAGCTGCACCAGGACGGCAAGACCAAGATCGGCCGCCCGCAGCAGCTGTACACGGGTTCGCCCGAGCGTCGCTACCCGACCGCCTGACCCACACGACGAGAACGGCCGCAACCCGAGGGTTGCGGCCGTTCTGGTTGCATCCGCCGCGATGCGCGCCGATCGCCCCGCGTGCGCGCCCGGCGTCAGTGCAGCGCGCTGTTCAGCGTGACGCCGACGCCCGAGCGACGGCGCGCCTCGATCGCGCCCGTCAGCGAGTTGCGGATGTACAGCAGGCCGCTCGAGCCGGACAGCTGAGCGCCCTTCGCGACACGCGGCGAGCCGTCCTCCGCGGGCGGCTCGTCCACGAGCAGCACCTTCGTGCCGGCCGTGATGTACAGGCCGGCCTCCACGACGCAGTCGTCGCCGATCGAGATGCCGACGCCCGCGTTCGCACCGAGCAGCGACCGCTCGCCGAACGAGACGCGGTGCTTGCCGCCGCCCGAGAGGGTGCCCATGATCGACGACCCGCCGCCGATGTCCGATCCGTCGCCGATCACGACGCCCTGCGAGATGCGGCCCTCGATCATGGACACGCCCAGCGTGCCGGCGTTGAAGTTGACGAAGCCCTCGTGCATCACGACCGTGCCGGGGGAGAGGTAGGCGCCGAGACGCACGCGCGAGGCGTCGGCGATGCGCACGCCTTCGGGGGCCACGTAGTCGGTCAGGCGCGGGAACTTGTCGAGCGAGGCGATCTGCACGCCGTCGCGCTGCAGGTACGGCCGCAGACGGATCGCGTCATCCGGGTGCATGGGACCGGCGTTGGTCCAGGCGACGGTCGGCAGGTGCGAGAAGATGCCGTCGAGGTTCAGCTCGTTGGGACGCACGATGCGGTGCGAGAGCGCATGCAGGCGCAGATAGGCGTCCGAGGTCGACGCGGGAGCGACGTCCAGATCGATCTCGAGCGTGACGACCTCCATCGACACATTGCGCCGGTCGTCGGGGGCCGCAAGGCCGTCGAGGCGCTCGACGTCGTCGGCCAGATCGCCCGCCCGGCCCGCGCGGGGTGAGGGGAACCAGGTGTCCAGCACCGTGCCGTCCGCCGCCACCGTGGCAAGTCCGACTCCCGAAACCCAGCGCTGTGCGTCTTCCATGGGATCGATTCTATTGAGAAGCGGCTCACGCGTCCGGGCGTCAGACCCTCGCTCCGCGGCGCCCACACGGGGCGGGCCGCGCGGGTTCGGACAATAGGCTGGTCGCATGGCCCTCGACCTCACCGCCTCCTCGCCCGACCTCACGCGCGCGATCTGCGACATCCCCAGCGTGTCGGACGAGGAGAAGGCGCTGGCGGACGAGATCGAAGCCGCGATCACGCCGCTTCCGCACCTCGACGTGCATCGGGACGGCGACACGATCGTGGCCCGCACGCACCTGGGTCGCGCGCAGCGCGTCGTGATCGCCGGCCACATCGACACCGTGCCGATCAACGACAACGTGCCGACGTGGGACGTCCTGATCGACGAAGAGCCCTTCATCTACGGCCGGGGCACGGTGGACATGAAGGCCGGCGTCGCCGTGCAGCTCAAGCTCGCGGCCGAGCTGACCGACCCCGCCGTCGACATCACCTGGATCTGGTACGACCACGAGGAGGTCGCGGCGGAGCTCAGCGGGCTCACGCGTCTCGCGGCGAACCGGCCCGAGCTGTTCGCGGGTGACTTCGCGATCCTCGGCGAGCCCACAGCGGGCGTCGTCGAGGGCGGCTGCAACGGCACGCTTCGTGCGGTCGTGCGCACGCACGGGGTGCGCTCGCACAGCGCCCGCGCGTGGATCGGCGAGAACGCGATCCACCGCGCGGCGCCCATCCTGGCGCGGCTGGCCGAGTACCGCCCGCAAACCATCCCGGTCGACGGACTCGATTACCGCGAGGGCCTCAATGCCGTCAGGATCACGGGCGGCGTGGCGGGCAACGTGATCCCCGACCTGTGCGAGGTCGAGGTGAACTTCCGGTTCGCGCCCAGCCGATCGGCGGACGACGCGGTGGCGCACGTGCACGAGGTGTTCGAGGGCTTCGAGGTCGAGGTTACGGATCTGTCGGGCGGCGCACGCCCGGGTCTCGATGTCCCGCTCGCGCAGGAGTTCGTGCGCGCGGTGGGCGGCACGCCCAAGCCGAAGTACGGCTGGACCGATGTCGCGCGATTCTCGGCGCTCGGCGTGCCCGCGGTGAACTACGGCCCCGGCGATCCGCTGCTCGCACACCATGACGAGGAGCGCGTCGCCGTCGCACAGATCGAGGAGGTCGAGCGGGGGCTCCGGGCGTGGCTCACGACGCGCTGAGAGCGGCCGGTCGCGTGGCCTCCGCATGGCGCGGCCTGCCGGCCGCGGCGCGGATCGCGGTGATCTATCTGCTCGCGCGGCTCGCGACGACGGCGATCATGCTGATCGTCGCCGCCGGATCCCCGCCTGACTCGCGCTTCGGCGCGGATCCGACACTCGTCGACTACGTGCTCGGCTGGGACGCCCAGTGGTACTGGCTCGTCGCTTTCGAGGGCTACCCGTCGGAGTTGCCGCTCGACGAGCATGGAGTCGTCCGCGAGAACGCGTGGGCGTTCATGCCCGTGTACGCCCTCCTTGCGAACGCCCTCGGGTTCGGCGTGTGGGGCGTCGGTGCGCTGATCGTGTCGCTCGTCGCCGGCTATATCGCATGCCTCGCGCTGCACGCTCTGCTCGCGCGTCGCCTCGAGCCGGATGCCGCGTCCTGGGCCGTGGTGCTGTTCGCGAGCGCGCCGCTCGCCGCGCTGTTCCAGGTCGGCTACGCCGAGGCGCTGTTCCTGGCGTTCCTGATGCTCGCGCTGCTGGCGCTGAGCGCGCGTCGCTGGGCCTGGCTCTACCTGCTGATTCCGCTCATGGGGTACACGCGTCCCGGCGTCCTGGCGTTCGCGCTGCTGCTCGGCCTGTATGGGATCCACCGCTGGCTGGGCCGGCGGGACGATCCGCTTCCCACCGCGCACATCCTGCACATCCTCGCGCTCGGGGCACTCGCGGTCGCGGTCGGGTTCTCGTGGCAGATCTTCGCGGCGATCGCGACGGGCATGCCCGGCGCGTATCTCGAGACCGAGCTCGCGTGGCGGCGCGGATGGATCCCGGGCATCGAGGCGTTCGTGCCGCTGGAGGGGTGGGTCCGCGCGGCACCCCTGTGGTTCTCGCTGTGGGGACTGCCCGAGTGGCTCGGCCACGTCGCGCTCGTGGTGCTCGTGGCCGGCGCCGCCATCATGCTGTTCACGCCGGCGGTGCGCAGGCTCGGCCCCGAGATCCGGCTGTGGACGGCGAGCTACGTGCTGTACCTGCTGGCGGTGTTCTTCCCGCAGTCGAGCACCTTCCGGCTGCTGCTGCCGCTGTCGCCGCTGTGGGGAGCCGCGCCGCGCTCGCGCATCGGCCGGTGGATCACTCTGGCGCTGTGCCTGGCGGGTCAGTGGATCTGGATCGCGGCCATGTACGGCAGTGGGAATACCTACTGGCAGGTGCCGTGACGGGGCACCGGGGACCTTCCGGTCTGCCGGGATATCGTCCGCCCGATGGCCGCGAAAGTGGGCCACCGAGTCGCCGACCGGTAAACTCGGTGGCGGAGACCTCGACGAAAGGAAGCCACGATGGCAGCCATGAAGCCCAGAACCGGTGACGGACCGATGGAGGCCGTGAAGGAGGGGCGCCTCATCATCGTGCGCGTTCCGCTCGAGGGCGGCGGCCGTCTGGTCGTCTCGGTCAACGACGACGAGGCCAAGGAGCTCTACGGCGTTCTCGGCGAGGTCGTCGGCGCCTGAGCCGCCACGGAAGACCTGAAGAGGTCCGGATCCCCACGGGGTCCGGACCTCTTTCGCTGTGCCTCACTCCGCGACGGTCGTGAGCTGCAGGAGTCCCTCTCCGATCGTGGACATCGCGGGGATCACGGCGGGGGACGCCTGCGTCTCCTGCAGCAGCGTGCGGTACGCGGTCGTGACGGCGTCGCGGGCGACGGGGTCCGCCACGCGCCCGTTCAGCACGCGCGGCACCAGCACGGTCCCTCCCGCACGGGCGAGCCGCAGGGCGTGCTCGACGTACTCGAGGGTGTTCTCGGGGTCTGCGTCGACCAGCACGATGT
>NZ_JAPSJA010000070.1 GCF_031178525.1 Microbacterium sp. | reverse complement strand
TCGCGACCACGAGCATGCGCCCCGGATCGCCGTCGGCCGGCGCGTACAGATCGCGCACCTTGCCGGAGTACGTGTGCTTCCAACCCGGGATCTCGACAGTCACGGCCCCATCATCCCATCCGGCCGGTGCCGGCTCCCGCGCGGGAGAGACGCCCGACTGACTACTCGACGCGGGCCGCGATGTCCGTGCGGTGGTGCGAGCCCTCGAGCCCGATGCGGCCGATGGCCTCGTACGCGCGCTCGCGTGCGGACCGGAAGTCCGGTGCGAGCGCGACGACGTTCAGCACCCGGCCTCCGGTCGCCACGAGGCCGTCGCCCGCAACCGCGGTCGCCGCGTGCGCGATGTGCACGCCCTCGACCGCGGCGGCGTCGTCGAGCCCGGTCAGGGCGCGATCCGTGACCGGCTTCTCGGGATAGCCCTCGCTCGCCAGGACGACCGTCACCGCGACGTCGTCCGTGAACTCCGGCTGCGACTCGTCCTCGAGCGTGCCGGTCGCCGCCGCGAGCAGAAGCCGCGACAGCGGCGTCGTCAGGCGCGGCAGCACCACCTGCGTCTCGGGGTCGCCGAAGCGTGCGTTGAACTCGATCACGCGCACGCCCGACGGCGTCAGGATGAGCCCGGCGTAGAGCAGGCCGATGAAGGGGGTGCCCTCCTCGTCGAGGCGCCGGATGACCGGCAGGGCCACCGTCTCGGTGACGTGCGCGACGAACTCCGCCTCGGAGCCGAACTGCTCGGTCAGCCACGGCAGCGGCGAGTACGCGCCCATGCCGCCCGTGTTGGGGCCCTCGTCGCCGTCGAGGGCGCGCTTGAAGTCCTGCGCGGGGCTGAGCGCCCGCACGGTGTCTCCGTCGCTCAGGAAGAACAGCGACACCTCGGGGCCCGAGAGGAACTCCTCGATCAGCACGGGGCCGCTCGGCAGGTAGGTGTCGGCGTGCGCGAGCGCCGCCGCGCGATCCTCCGTCACGATGACACCCTTGCCCGCGGCGAGGCCGTCGGCCTTCACGACGTAGGGCGCGCCGAACTCGTCGAGCGCGGCGGCGACCTCGTCCCGCGTGCGCGCGTGGGTCGCGCGGCCGGTCGGCACCTCGGCGGCGGACATGATGCGCTTCGCGAACGCCTTGGACCCCTCGAGCTGCGCGGCGGCGCGGCCCGGCCCAAAGACGGGGATGCCGCGCTCGCGCAGCTCGTCCGCGACGCCGGCGATCAGCGGCGCCTCCGGACCCACGACGACGAGATCCACGGCGTTCTCGATCGCGAATCCCGTGACGGCGACCGGATCGACGATGTCGATGTCGACGAGCGTCGCGTCGTGCGCGATGCCCGCGTTGCCCGGGGCGGCGAGCAGGTCGTGGCCGGCCTGCTCCGACCGCAGCGCGAGGACGAGGGCGTGCTCGCGCGCGCCGGAACCGAGGACCAGGATCTTCACGCGCCCAGCCTATCGACCGGCCGCGGACCACCCCGGGCCGACGACGGCGCGCGGCCGCACCGGATCCGAAACCACCACTCGGGGGAGACGGCTCGTAAGCTGGATCACCATGCCCCGGATCGACACCGCCGCCGGACGCGACGCGCTCTCCGCGGTCGCGGCGGCCGTCGCGGCCGGGCAGAAGCCGGCGCGTCAGGAGCACGCCGCCGCCGTGCGCTACCTGCTGCAGCTGCTGGTGGAGAAGGCGCCCGGCAACAGCGTCGAAGTGCGCGTGCCGCCGTTCGGCGCCGCCCAGGTGATCCAGGGTCCGCGCCATACGCGCGGTACGCCGCCGAACGTGGTCGAGATGGATCCGCAGACGTGGATCGGGCTCGCCACCGGGGCGCTCACGTGGGCCGACGCCGCGGCGTCCGGCCGGGTGCAGGCATCCGGGGTGCGGGCCGATCTGTCCGGCGTGCTTCCGCTGCGCCCCTGACCGGCCGGAATGGAGGATTCGGGCGGCGTACGCACGCCCGTCATTCAGGAACGGGTGGGAGGATGACGGCATGTCCACGCACCCCCCGTTCCCTGCCGAAGGGGGAGTCCCCGCCGACCAGCTCGTCTCCGAGCAGGTGTCCGTGCGGCGGTCGCCGCGGTACGGCGTGTTCGCCGCCGTCGGCGCGGCGCTCGGCATCGTGGTGGCGATGATCCTCGCAACGGCGTTCGACGGCACGAGCGAGCCCAGCCCGTTCACCGAGGTCGTCTACTCCCCGTCGCAGGCGTTCGGCTTCATCCTGCTCTGGTGCGTTCCCGCGGGCATCCTGCTCGCGATGGTCGCCGCCCTGCTGCTCGAGTGGACGATCGGTCGCCGCACGCGCCGTGTCACGGTCCTGCACGAGACCGTCGCGGACACCGAGTGATCGCGGCGCGGCGCGCCGACTGACTCCACGCGCGGGGTGATCCCGGCCGCGACGAGCGATCGCGGGTCCGTCAGGCGAGAGCGGCCCCGCCGGGAGCCACCTGGGTGGCCCCCGGACGGATGCGTCACTTCGCGATGCGGGCGACGACGTCGATCTCGACGAGGATGTTCGCGAGCTGCGAGCCCACGGTGGTGCGCACCGGGTAGGGCTCCGAGAAGAACTCGCGGTAGGCGGCGTTGAACTCCTCGAAGTCCGCGAGGTCGGCGAGGTGGACGGTCGACTTCAGGACGTGGTCGAGAGTCGCGCCGTGCTGGGCGAGGACGGCCTGGATGTTGCGCAGCACCTGCCGCGTCTGATCCGCCACGTTCTCGGGGACGGCTCCGGTGGCCGGGTCCTGCGGGCCGAAGCCCGCCGTGAACAGCAGGTCGCCGCTGACGATGCCCTGGCTGTACGGTCCGGCCGGTGCCGGCGCATCGGTCGTGTGGATCGCCTTCTTGGTCGCGTCGGTCATGTGTCTCCCTTTCGTGATGGCGGATTCTCGGATGGCGCGGGGGGTCGTCCCCGCGCACCCGCGGGCGTGGCGCGGACGCCGCCGCCCGGGTGTGCGCCGGTGAGCCGGCCTCCGGAGAGGACCGGCCGCCCGGCGACGAGTACGTCCTCGACGCCGTCGGCCACGCGGCCGGGGTCATCGTAGGTCGCCCTGTCGGTCACGGCCTGTGGATCGATCAGGGCGACGTCCGCGATGCTGCCGGGCCGGATCCGGCCGCGGTCGCCCAGACGGAAGCGCTCGGCCGGCCCCGTGGACAGGTGCCGCACCGCCTGGGACCAGTCGAGGAACCCGTGCTGCCGCACGTAGGTGGCCAGGTAGGACGCGAACGCCCCGCGGGCGCGCGGGTGCGGGTGGGCGCCGACGAAGATCCCGTCCGACCCTCCCAGGTGCGCGGGGTGGGCGATGAGCTTTCCGAGGTCGGACACGGGGCGCTGGTCGCGCACGGCCATGATGGCGTTCACCTCGAGCCGCGACGCGACGAGCAGGTCGAGGGCGGCGTCCACGGCGTCCGTGCCGCGGCGCTCTGCGATGTCCGCCAGGGTCAGGCCGTGCGCCCACGCGAAGTCGGGTGAGGCCGTGTGCCCGATGGTGATCAGGTCGGGCCACTGCTCGCCCAGGCTCGGGTACAGCGCGACGAGGGGGAACCATTCGCGGCGCAGGCGCTCGCGCTCGCCGGCCATGCCGATCCTGCGCACCGCGTCGTCGGGAGTCAGGGCGTTGAGCTCGGGCGGCAGCAGCGTCATGCCGAGGAGCGAGCAGCCCCGCGTGTACGGATAGGCGTCGAAGGTCGCGCTCACGCCGCGGGAGGTGAGCCAGTCCATGAGCCGCCAGGCCTCGTCGGCGCGCGTGTGGAAGTGCGAGATGTGGACGGCGACACCGGCGAGCTGCGCGATGCGTGCGACCTCCTCCACGCCCGCTTGCGCGTTGTCCTCGTATCCGCCGCGCATATGGGTGACGTAGGGCAGCCCTGCGGCCGACAGCGGTGCGCACAGCGCGGCGATCTCCTCGGCGTCCGCGAAGATGCCCGGCACGTAGTCGAGGCCCGTGGACAGTCCCGCGGCGCCGTCGGCGATGCCCTCCCGGACGAGTGCGACCATCCGCTCCCGCTCGTCGGCGTCCGCGGCGCGCTGCGCGGTTCCCATCACCTGCTGGCGCACGGTGCCCGCGGGGACCAGGTAGGCGACCCCGAGCGGGATGCGCCCGTCGTAGCTCGCGAGCAGGTCGGCCACGCGCGACCCCCGGTATGTGGGGTGAGGGCCGTTGATGGCGGCGAAGTAGGTCGAGGCATGCGCACCGTCGCCGGGTGCGTACGAGATGCCGTCCTGCCCGCCGATCACCGTCGTGATGCCCTGGCGCAGCAGGGCGAGCTGCACCGCTTCATCGAAGACCGCGCCCTCGGCGTGCGCATGAGCGTCGATGAAGCCCGGGACGACCAGGCGCCCGTCGGCGTCGATCACCGCATCGGCGCCGGCGAGGCCGTCCACGATCCGCCCGACCTCGACGATGCGGTCGTCCTCGATGCGCACGTCGGCGCGGACGGGGGAGTCCCCGTCCGCGCCGACGACCGTGCCGCCGCGGATGACGACCCGCGTCACGCGTGCTCCGGGTGAAGATCCCGCGCGGGTTCGGCCGCGTCGGTGCCGATGCGGAAGGTCGCTGCCGCGGTCGCGATCGCTCCCACCGTGCAGATCACCGCGACGTAGACGACGACCGGCCAGATCTCGCCGCTCGCCCAGCCGACGAGAGCCGTGGCGATGAGCGGGGCGAGGCCGCCGCCGAGCGTGTTCGACAGCTGATAGCCGATGTTGACGCCGGTGGTGCGCTGCTCCACGTCGAACATCTCGGTCAGCATCGTCTGGAGTGTGCCCTGCATCGCGACGCCGGGGATCACGAAGCCGACGATCATGCCGAGCCAGATCAGCCACGCGTTGCCGGTGTCGTACAGCAGGAACGTCGGCCACACGAGCACCGCGAAACCGATGCAGCCGGCGATGTACACCGTGCGCCGTCCGATGCGGTCCGACAGGGCGCCGTACGACGGCGCCACCACGATCTGCAGCGCGCCCACGATCATCGTCCCGATGAAGCCGACCTGCGCGGCGGTGCCCTCCGACACCATGAAGGACAGTCCGAACGTGAGCACGACGTAGCCCGCGATGGACTGCGGCAGACCGATCAGGATGCCCAGCAGCGCGTTCTTCGGGTGGCGCAGCACCTCCACGAGCGGCGCCGAGCGCTTCACCTGCCCGATCGCGATCGCCTGCGTGTGCCGCGTGAACTCCTCGGACTCCTCGAGCTGACGGCGCAGCAGGATCGCGATGATCGCCAGGACGAGGGCGAACACGAAGGGGATGCGCCAGCCCCACGTCATGAAGAACGAGTCGGGGCCGAGGCCGAGGCCGGCCATCATTCCCGCGGAGGCCACGTTCGCGATGCCGGCCCCGCTGATGAGGAAGGCGCCGTAGAGGCCGCGGCGTCCCGGCGGCGCGTGCTCGACCACCATGGTCGCGGCCCCGCCCATCTCGCCGCCGACGAACAGGCCCTGCAGCATGCGCAGGAAGAGCAGCAGCAGCGGAGCGGCCACGCCGATCATCGCGTCCGGCGGGATCAGTCCGATCGCGGCGGTCGTGATGCCCATGCCGATCACCGTGACGAGCAGGGTGACCTTGCGGCCCAGCCGGTCGCCGATGTGCCCGAACACGAGGCCGCCGATCGGGCGCAGGAGGAAGCCGACGGCGAACGTCGCGAACGAGGACAGCTGCGCGACGAAGGGGTCGTTGTCCGAGAAGAAGACCGCGGGGAAGACCGTGGCCGACGCCAGGCCGTAGAGGTAGTAGTCGAAGTACTCCATCAGCGTGCCGATGGAGCCGCCCGCGATCGTCCGCTTCTGCGCCCGGCTGAGGGGGACGCGGGTTCCGCGACTCATGCGCCGGCTCCCTGGGCGTGCTGCTGTCGTGTCGTGTTCACAGGAATCCTCCTCGGAGGGGCCGGGCTGTCCGGCCGGACGATCGGTGGGGGTCGCCCGCTGGAGCGACGTTGCGAGCACGCTAACAGCGACTTAACAGAAGTTCTAGTGTCTTAGCAGAAATTATATATACGGGTTACATCGCCGAAATGAGACAATGGCCGCTCGGCGACGAACGGAGATCCACGTGCCCACGCTGCTGCCCGCCACGGATGCGCGCTTCCAGAGCGTCGAGGACCTCCATCGCGTGCTGGAGCCCGTGATGCGTGCGATCGCCGCTGCGGTCGGCCCCCACTGCGAGGTCGTGCTGCACGATCTCTCCTCGCGCGACCTCGACCACTCCATCTACGCGATCGTGAACGGGCATGTGAGCGGTCGCAGCGTCGGCGGCCCGTCGACGAACCTCGGGTTCGAGGTGCTGCGCGACGAGAGCGCCGACCATGATGCCTTCGGGTATCGCGGCCGCACCGTGGACGGCCGCGAGCTCGTCAGCTCGTCCGTCTACTACCGGGATCCCGCAGGCCGCATCCTCGCGGCGCTGTGCATCAACGTCGACCTCACGCCCATGCAGAGTGCCCTGAACGCCATCGCCGCGCTCTCGCCCGCGCCGCAGGCAGAGGCCGAGGAGCCCAAGGAGGTCGTCGGCCCTGACATCACGCGCGTGCTCGACGACATGATCTCGGAGGCGATCGCGTCGATCGGCAAGCCGACGCCCGACATGGGCAAGTCCGATCGGATCGAGGTGCTCCGTCTGCTGGAATCGCGCGGGGCCTTCCACATCAAGCGGGCGGCGGACCGCGTCTCCGCACGGCTGGGCGTCTCGCGCGTGACCGTCTACGGCTATCTCGACGAGGTGCGGCGCGGCTGAGCCGAGCCGGATGCTCCGCGGGCGACGCGCCGCCCGCGTCAGAAGAACGTCTCGATCGCCTCGGTGACGATGCCCTGGGCATCGACCACGGGGATCAGTCGCCACTTGTCGAAGGCCGTGCAGGGGTGCGACAGGCCCAGGCGCACGACATCGCCGATCGCGACCGGGGATCGTCCCTCCCACCGCAGGAACGTGTGCTGGTCGTTCAGCGCGCTGATCTCGGCCCGGAGGGGTCGCTCGGCGCCGCCGATGGCGTCGGCGACGCCGAGCGGCACGGGCAGCCCCTCGTCGAAGGGCAGGTCGCGCTTTCCCGCATCGAGAAGAGCGAGGCCCGGCTCGGGCACGGAGACCACGCGCGCGTAGGCGTGCATCGCGGTGCGCAGCGACTCGGCGTCGTCGGCGCGCGCCGGATCCAGCGGCGAGATGCCCCGGTAGAAACCGTCGTCGTGCACGACGTAGGCACCCGACCGCAGGATCGCCCGCACGTCGCGCACGCCCCCGATGCTGTCGGCCACGACGTCGAAGTACGCGCTTCCGCCCGCCGTGATCCAGGGCGTGCCCTGCACGAGGGGGCGCACCCTGTCCACGAGGGCGGCGAGTCGGTCGCAGTACGCGCGGACGGCGGCGAGGGCGGCGGGCGAGCGGTCATGTGCGAGGGCGCCCTCGTAGCCGGCGACGCCACGCAGCTCCAGCGCCTCCGATGCCGACACCCGGCGCGCGATGCCGACGAGTTGCTCCTCGTCGCGGCAGCCGGTCCGGCCGCCTGCGGCGCCGAGCTCGACGAGCACCCCGAGCCTCGATCCCCTCGGGAGCCCCGCCTCCAGCAGATCGATCGTCGCCTCGGAATCGGCCCAGCAGACGACCTCCTGCGCCGGATGCTCCGCCAGCCACGCCGCGAGGCGGCGGAGCAGCTCGGGGTCGGTGCACGCATTGGCGATCTGCACGGTCGCCACTCCCGCGCGCAGCGCGACGTCCGCCTGCCATCCCGTGGCGACGGTGATGCCCGTCGCGCCGGCTTCGAGCTGGCGTCGCCAGAGCACAGGAGCCATCGTCGTCTTGCCGTGCGGCATGAGCTCGAGGCCGCGCCGCGCGACCCATTCGGCCATCGTGCGCACGTTGTGTGCGAGCGCGTCGCCGTCCAGCGCGAGCAGGGGAGTGGAGAACTCGGAGAGGGGCGCGCTCAGCGCGGCGGCGTCCTCCCCTTCCAGACTCGCGGGGAAGGACTTGTCCAGCGGCCCGATGCGCCGGGTCGTCATCGGTCGAACACCTCCGTGAGCCGGGCGAGCTCTTCAGGGTCGCCGAGCGCCGAACCGACCGCCACGACCCGCACCCCCGCGTCGAGGAATCGCGAGGCGTTTCCCGCATGGAGCCCGCCCGTCGCGACGAAGTGCACATCGGGGAAGGGGCCGCGCATGGCGGTGAACCACTCGGTGCCCAGAGCGGAGGCGGGGAACGCCTTCAGCCAGCGCAGGCCCGCGGCCGAGGCGCGCTGCACCTCCGAGGCCGTGGCGACGCCCGGCAGCGACGGCATGCCGGTCGCCTCGCTCGCCGCCACCACCTCGAGGTCGAGGCCCGGGCTCACGGTGAACGCCGCTCCCGCGTCCGCCGCCGCCCGCACGCCCGAGCGGTCGAGGATGGTTCCCGCTCCGACCTTCCGGCCTCGCTCGCGGCCCGCGGCCACCACGGCGGCCAGCGCCTCGACGTCCGTCGGCGACTGCAGCGTGACCTCGACCGCCTCGATGCCGAGGTCCCAGGCCGTGTGGGCGAGCTGCAGGCTGCGCTCGACGCCCATGCCGCGCAGGATCGCCATGATCGGCGCCTGGGCGAAGATCTCCTCGAAGGCGACGCGCGGCCCTCCGGTCGCGGTGGTGTGCTCCGTCATGTCTCTCACTTCCTGCTCGTGCGGGGAGTCCCGCCCGGGTCGTCGTCGGGCGTCGCCGCCGTGCGCGGATGCTCCGCGGGTACGTCGTGGGTGCTGGACAGGGCGCGAGCGGCGAACGTGTGCCCGCTCTGCAGTCGCTCGGAGGCGTCGGCGCCGCGCAGGAAGCCGTCGAGCCAGCCGGCGGCGAACGCGTCGCCCGCTCCGACGGGCTCCACGACGGCCACCCGTCGCGCGGGAGCGGCGCTGCGCTCGCCGCGTGAGAACTCGACCGCTTCGACGTCGGCGTCCTTGACCACCAGATGCGGAACGTCGGGGAAGAGCTCCCGTACGTCGTCGGCGGTCTGCACGCCCCACAGGTCGGAGGCCTCGTCGCGTCCGGTCCAGACGATGTCCGCACGCCGCGCGGCAGCGCCGATCACCGTTGCCGCCGTCTCCGTATCCGGCCACAGCGCGGGGCGATGGTTCACGTCGAAGCTCACGAGCACGCCGTGGGCCCGCGCCGCGTCGATCGCGGCATCGACGAGAGCGTGGCAGCTCTGCGAGAGGGCCGGGGTGATCCCCGACAGGTGCACGACGCGAACGTCGTCCCAAGCGACCCTCATCAGGTCTTCGGGGCGCAGACGGGATGCGGCGGAACCGCGTCGGTAGTAGCTGACGCCCGCTCCGGGATCCTTCACGTAGAGACCCGTCGGGGCGTTCGGGTCCAGGCGGACGGCGGAGGTGTCGACGCCCGCCCGCTCGATGCGGGACCGCACGCGGCGCCCGAGTGCGTCGTCGCCGAGCGCGCTGAGCCAGGCGGTTCGGTGTCCGGCTGCGGCGAGGTGACACGCGACGTTCGACTCGGCGCCGCCCGTCTCGACGCGGAACTCCTCGGCGACGTCGACCGGCTCGGCGAGGGCAGGCACCACGAGCGCCATCGTCTCCCCGATGCTGAGCACGTCGACGGCGCGGGAGGCGCCTGTGGATCCGGGCGTGGCACCTGTCTGCACGGCGACCTCTCGTCTCGTCAAAGCTTGACAAGAATTATTCGGCCTTTACCGAAATCATGCAAGGGTCGCGGTCGGAATCAGCCGACCTCACGCAGGATCGGCTGCATCGCGGCGTCGAACGCTGCGACGTCCCCGCGCAGGCTGTCGGACACGGCGATCGTCAGCGCGCCGATCCACCACACGCCGCGCTGCGCGAGCGGCAGCACCTGCACGTCGAGCCGGAAGTCGTGCGCGCGGCGTCCCGCGCGTCGCTCAAACTCCACCACCGCTCCGGCGTAGCCCCGATAGGACCGGCGCATGCGCTCGTATCTGACGGCAGCGTCGTGCGCGTAGGCGAGCGCGTGGGGACCATGCGGGGCGGCGGCCTGGCGCAGCGCATCCGCGTACGCAGGCAGGGCCACGTGCGTGCCGAACCCCTCGACGAGCTCGAGCGGCACGGGCGAGGGGTGGGCCTCCGGCTCGACCGTCATGTCCCAGTAGCGCCGCCAGAGCCGCTCGACGCCCTCGGTCGCCTCCGCGCCGCGGTCGACGCCGCGCAGCTGCGGCAGCTCATCCGGGTGGCGCACGCCGAGCGCCTGTCGCAGGTAGAGCGCGACCAGCACCGAGGGGCTGCAGTCCTCGCGGACGTGCCAATCGGGGGGCGTCATGCCCGCCATTATCCCTGCCGTGCGCACCCGCGCGGACGTGCCCGACGCGGCTCTCTCCCAGTATTCCGCCGGGTAGTCTGGACGCGTGGCTGCCGCACCCGCCGAATCCCCCCATGCCCGCGCGTCGTCGAGCTACGCCGAGGCCGGTGTGGACACGGCCGCCGGCGATCTCGCCGTCGAGCTGATGAAGTCTTCCGTGAAGGCCACGCACGGCGCCGAGGTGCTCGGAGGCGTCGGCGGCTTCGCCGGCCTGTTCGACGCGAGTGCGCTCGTCGGCATGAAGCGCCCGCTGCTCGCAACCAGTACGGACGGCGTCGGCACCAAGGTCGCGATCGCGCAGGCGATCGACAAGCACGACACGATCGGTCACGACCTCGTCGGCATGGTCGTCGACGACATCGTCGTGGTCGGCGCCAAGCCGCTCTTCATGACCGACTACATCGCCACGGGCAAGGTGTTCCCGCAGCGCATCGCCGATATCGTGCGCGGCATCGCCGAGGCATGCGCGCTCACCGGCACGGCGCTGGTCGGCGGCGAGACGGCGGAGCATCCCGGTCTGCTGGGCCAGAACGACTACGACGTGGCGGGCGCCGCGACGGGTGTGGTCGAGGCCGACCAGGTTCTCGGCGCGGAGCGCGTGAAGGCGGGCGACGCGGTCATCGCCCTCGCCTCGAGCGGCATCCACTCCAACGGCTTCTCGCTCGTGCGCCACATCATCACGCGCGCAGGCATCAGCTACGGAGATCAGGCGGCGGACTTCGGCGTCACGTGGGGTGAAGCCCTTCTCGAGCCGACACGCCTGTACACGACGCCGCTGCTCGAGCTCATCGCCCAGCTCGGCGACGACGTCCACTCGCTGACGCATGTCACGGGCGGCGGCATCGCGGCGAACCTCGCGCGCGTCCTGCCCGTCGGCACATGGGTCGACGTCGATCGCTCGACCTGGGCGCCGTCGACCGTGTTCCAGGTGCTGAGCGACATCGCGGGCACCACGCTGGAGTCGAGCGAGGGCACGTGGAACCTCGGCATCGGCTTCATGGCCGTCGTCTCGGCGGACAAGGCCTCCGAGGCGATCGCCCAGATCGAGAGCACCGGGATCCCCGCGTGGCAGGTCGGCGTGGTGCGCGAAGGCGCGCTGCCCGAGGACGGCGAAGCGTT
>NZ_JAPSJA010000294.1 GCF_031178525.1 Microbacterium sp. | reverse complement strand
CCGACAGCTTCACCCAGCCGGGCGCGATCGATCCGGCGTACAGGAACACGCTCGACAGCCCCAGGCGGGCGCTCGCCATCAGCATGCCCGGGATGGACTTGTCGCAGCCCGCGAGCAGCACCGTGCCATCGAGGCGCTCGGCCTGGATGACGGTCTCGACGCTGTCGGCGATCACCTCGCGGGACACGAGCGAGAAGTGCATGCCCTCGTGGCCCATCGAGATGCCGTCCGAGACGGAGATGGTGCCGAACTGCAGCGGGTAGCCGCCGCCCGAATGCACGCCCTCCTTGGCGCCCTGCGCCAGGCGGTCGAGGCTGAGGTTGCAGGGAGTGATCTCGTTCCAGCTGGAGGCGATGCCGATCTGCGGCTTGTCCCAGTCCGCGTCGCCCATGCCGACCGCTCGCAGCATGCCTCGCGACGTTGTCGCCTCGATGCCGTCCGTGACGACGCGGCTGCGGGGCTTGATGTCGGGCGTTGCGGACGGTGAAGCGTGGTCGACCATGTTCGGAAGTCTATGCCGGTGCACGGGGCCTCCCCGTCCGCCGAAGCAGAGCGCTCCGCCGGTCGGGAAAGACCGATTCAGGATGCTCGCGCGTCGGCCAGTGCGGTGAGCAACTCTGCGAGCTCGAAGGGATCGGCGACGCGCACACGGGCCGCCGTCTCTCCGTCGCCCACGCGGATCCCGAGGTCGCTCTCGCCGAGCGTGCGCAGCGCGTCCTCGTCCGTCACGTCGTCGCCCGCGAACAGCACGGCGGTGGCGCCCGTCTCGGCGCGCAGACGCGCCACGGCGGTGTCCTTGCCCTCGTGCCGCCACGCGTATTCGATGACGTTCTTGCCCGTACGGCGGCGCCACTCGGGCGCACGCTCGGCCACGAGCGCGTCCACGACGTCCTGCGCGCGCGCCGTGTCCGCCTCGGTGGACAGTCGCGTGTGCAGCGCGAAGCCGTACGCCTTGGTCTCGACCCAGGCGCCGCCGATCCCGTCGATGGCCCGCTCCGCGTCGGCGACCAGCGCCTGGGCGCTCGCCCTCCGTTCGGCGACGTCGGGCGTCGTGACATCCTCGACCGCGACGTCGATGCCTTCCGGGCGCCAGTGCTCGGCGCCGTGCGAGCCGGCGAGCCACACGGCCGAGTCGTCCGCATGCTCCCCGATCACCCTCAGGTCGGCGAGCTGGCGGCCCGAGACGAACGCCACGACCGTTTCGGGCAGCGCCACGAGGCGCTGGACGGCGGCGGCCGTCTCGGGCAGGGCCCTGACGGCCATCGGGTCATCGCCCAGCGGTGCCATCACGCCGTCGAAGTCGAGCGCGACGAGAAGCCGGTCCGTCCGCGCGAGGTCCTTCACCTCTGCCGTCCAGGCGGGGCTCATGCGGGTCTCCGTTCGCGTCAGCGGCGCTCGTTGCGCGCCGTGCGGATCTTGTGGATGTCGCTCAGGAAGTCGTGCGACCAGTCCTCGACGTCGTGATCGAGCACCCGGCGACGCAGCGCGCGCATCCGGCGGGACTGCTCCCCCGGCGACATGTCGACGGCGCGCATGATCAGGTCCTTCATGCCGTCGATGTCGTGCGGGTTGACCAGCAGCGCGCTGGTCAGCTCGTCCGCCGCGCCGGCGAACTCGCTCAGCAGCAGCACGCCCGAGTTGTCGGTGCGCGAGGCGACGTACTCCTTGGCGACCAGGTTCATGCCGTCGCGCAGAGCCGTGACGAGCATGACGTCCGCCGCGAGGTACAGCGCGACCATCTCCTCGCGCGGGAAGCCCTGGTGCAGGTACCGGATTGCCGTGTGGTGCATCGTGTCGTAGTCGCCGTTGATGCGGCCGACCGTCAGCTCGATCTCGTCACGCAGCTCGGCGTACGCGTCGACGCGCTGGCGGGAGGGGCTGGCGACCTGCACGAGCGTGGCGTCGCCCACACTCAGCCGGCCGTCCTGCAGCAGCTCCCCGAACGCCTTCAGCCGGTGCCGGATGCCCTTGGTGTAGTCGAGCCGGTCGACGCCGAGCAGGATCGTCTTGGGGTTCCCGAGCTGCTCGCGGATCTCGACCGCGCGGGCACGCACCTTCGGGTCCGCGGCGAGGTCGATGTACGACTGGGCGTCGATCGAGATCGGATAGGCCTTGGCGATCGCGACCCGCGACTCCTCGCCGTCCTGCGGCGACGCCACCACGATCTCGTTCGATCGGGTCGTGTGGTGCAGCACCCGACGCACCGAGCGCTGGAAGTTGCCCGCGTCGGCCTGACGCTGGAAGCCGATCACGTCGGCACCGAGCAGACCCTCCAGCACCTGACGCCGCCACGGCAGCTGCGAGTACAGCCCGTATGCGGGGAAGGGAATGTGGTGGAAGTAGCCGATCGTCACGTCCGGACGCAGCTCGCGCAGCATCTTCGGCACGAGCTGCAGCTGGTAGTCCTGCACCCACACGACACCGCCCGGTTCGACAGCACCGGCGGCGGCCTCCGCGAATCGTCGGTTCACGCGCACGTATGACTCCCACCAGGAGCGCCGGTACACGGGCGTCGCGATCACGTCGTGATAGAGCGGCCAGATCGTGCCGTTCGCGAAGCCCTCGTAGTACGACTCGATCTCGGCGGCGCTGAGCGGCACCGGCACGAGGCGCGAGCCGTCGAAGTCGAAGGGCTCGAGGTCGAGGTCGGGCTGACCGCCCCACCCGACCCAGGCGCGGTCGGGCTTGCGCATGACGGGCTCGAGCGCGGTCACCAGGCCGCCGGGGGAACGCCGCCAGCTCTCCTCGCCATCCGGCGTGATCACCCTGTCCACAGGAAGACGATTGGCGACGACGACGAGATCTGCGCGGGACATGGTTGCTCCTCCTCGGGGCTCTTTTTCACGGTATCAGCGGGCGGTTTCCGACGTCGGCCGGGTG
>NZ_JAPSJA010000069.1 GCF_031178525.1 Microbacterium sp. | reverse complement strand
CAGACGGATCCGGCCGGCTGAGGCACGCACGACACGACACACGCCCACACGACGAGAGAGCACATGGACTTCGCGACGACGCTCGACCAGGCCTTCAAGGCTCGGCTGCCGCTGCTGTACCTCGAGACCAGCGAGGAGGTGCGCGCGGTGCAGGCACTCGCACACGCGGCCGATCGGCAGCGCACGGCCCGCCCCGTGTGGACGTGGAGCTCGGCGACCGGGCTCGTGCACCCGAAGGACGGCGTGGTGGAGGGCACGACGAGTCCGGTCCGGGCGCTCGACCACGCCGCACAGCAGGCGGACGCCGGAGTGTTCGTCTTCCACGATCTGCACCTGCACTTCGGCGGCGAGGGGCGCCCGGGCGATCCGGCGATCATCCGCAAGACGCGCGAGACGGCCGTCGACTTCCGGCACGGCGACGCCGCACGCATGCTGATCCTGACCTCGCCCGTGCGCGTCATCCCGCCCGAGCTCGACACGCTCACGACGCTCGTGGAGTTCCCGCTGCCGACCGCCGACGAGTTGCGCGGACTGCTCGACGACATGATCGACACGAACCGCAAGGTCAAGGTCGAGGCGACGCCGGACGAGCGCGAAAGGCTCGTGAACGCGGCGCTCGGCCTCACGATGCACGAGGCGGAGAACGCGTTCGCGCGCGCGATGGTCGACGACGGCCGGCTCACGGCGCTGGACGTCGAGGTCGTGCACGACGAGAAGCGCCAGGCGGTGAGCAAATCGGGGCTGCTCGACTTCCTCGATCCGGGCCTGGATCTCGACGACGTCGGAGGACTCGGCAACCTGAAGCGCTGGCTTTCGCGCAGGCAGGGCTCGTGGCTCACGAAGGCTCGCGAATTCGGCCTGCCCTCCCCCAAGGGCGTCCTCATCACGGGCGTCCCCGGCTGCGGCAAGTCGCTCACGGCGAAGGCCACCGCGGCATCGTGGGGACTGCCGCTGCTCCGGCTCGACGTGGGCCGGATCTTCTCGGGCCTCGTCGGCTCGAGCGAGCAGAACCTCCGCACGGCGATCGCGACGGCCGAGGCCGTCTCTCCGTGCATCCTGTGGGTCGACGAGATCGAGAAGGGCTTCTCCGGCGTCGCCGGTTCGACCGACTCCGGCACCTCCGCGCGCGTGTTCGGCTACTTCCTGACGTGGCTGCAGGAGAAGACGCGGCCCGTCTTCGTCGTCGCGACCGCGAACAACATCGACCAGCTGCCGCCGGAGTTCCTGCGCAAGGGGCGCTTCGACGAGATCTTCTTCGTCGACCTGCCGAGCCTGACCGAGCGCCGCGTGATCTGGCGGATCCAGCTGTCCTCGCGCGCGCGATCACGCAACGGCCTCGAGGCGATCGCCGCCGACGGCGCCGCGATCGACCGCCTCGCAGCCGCCAGCGAGAACTACTCGGGCGCCGAGATCGAGCAGGCGGTGGTCGCCGCCCTGTACGAGGCGTTCGCGGCGCAGCGCGAGGCGACCGTCTCGGACCTTGAGCTGGCGATCCAGAACATGATCCCGCTGTCCGTCACGCAGTCCGAGGACGTGCAGGCCATCCGCGAGTGGGCGAGCGTCCGTGCGGTGCGCGCGACGGCCAGCGAGGACCTTACGCGCGACGAGCAGGCGGACGAGCTCGCCGCCCCCGCCGCGGTGCCGATCGCGAGCGGCCGCGGTGGCCGGACGGTCGATTTCTGAGGGAGGGATCCGGATGACGCAGAAGCAGCTGATCGTCCGCGTGCGCGCGGACGGCACGATCGACGCCGAGACGGTCGGCATGTACGGCGCCGAGTGCCTGGATTACTTCGACGCACTCGAGGACCTGCTCGGCGCGACGACGAGCGGATCGGCCTACACGGCCGACTTCGACCGCGTGTCCGCCGAGGACGAGACCGGCGTGGCTCGCGGTGTCGGCGACGGGCAGGGCGCGTGAAGCCCGCTCCCGTGCTGCGCGCGGACCCGCCCGTCTCACGCGACGGCGCGCGCCTGCGCTGGTCGAGGTTCGTGCCGGCCTCGGACGCCGAGGGCCCCGGTCGCCGAGCGGCGCTGTGGCTGCAGGGCTGCGACGTGCGCTGCCCCGGCTGCTTCAATCCGCACCTGTGGGCGCATCGCGGCGCGCGGCTGGACGATGTCGCCGAGGTCGCGGCGTCGTTCGCGGCCGAGGCCGTCTCGGCCGGCTCCGAGGGGCTCACCCTGCTGGGCGGCGAGCCGTTCGACCAGGCCGCCGCCGCGGCGCCGGTCGCGGAGGCGTTCCGCGCGGCCGGGCTCACGGTCATGACCTTCACGGGCTACACGCACGCTCAGCTGACGGGCTGGGCGCCCGCGCGCGCGGACATCGCCCGCCTCCTCGAGGCGACCGATCTCCTCGCGGACGGTCCGTACCTGCGCGACCAGCCCGATCCGGACCGCCCGTGGATCGGATCGCGCAACCAGGGGCTGCGTGCACTCACGCCCGCCTATCGCGACGCGGTCCAGCGGATCGCGCGAGGTGCGGGAGCCCGCGACCGAGTCGAGATCCGGGTCCGCGCCGACGGTCGGGTCGACGTCAACGGCTGGGCGGATGACGCCGCGCTGGAGGCTCTGCTTGACGACCTCGGCGTGCGGGCGGACGCTCCCGCCGTGGTGGCCGCCGCCTCCTCATCCACCGCGGCTGCGGCCGCCCGACGAACGGAGCTCATCGGATGAGCGTCACGATCTCCCTGATCCCCCTCGCGCTCGCGGCCGCAGGCGTGTTCTCGGCTGCCGGCGCCGCCGCCGCGGGCGATGCCATCGAGGCGCGCGGGGGCGAGCGTGCCGTCGCGATGCGCACGCGGCTGAAGGATCGCGGGCTTCTCGAGCAGGCCCTGTCCGACATCGGCGCGAGCGACATCGCGGTCGCCGACGAGGTGACCGCCATCGTCGACGACATCCGGCTCGCGATGACCCGGGACGAGGACGGCATCTGGCAGGCGCACCTGACGGGCGACCTGTCGGACGCGGCGCTCACCGAGCGCGGCACGCGGCTGCTCGCCGAGCTCGACGCGGCCTATGCCGCGCGCGTGCAGCAGGCGGTCGCGCAGCGGATCCGGGAACGGGCGGGCGACGCGGGCTTCGAGCTCGCGTCCGAGCACCGCGAGGGCGACACGGTGACCATGACGCTGACCGTGAAGGACCGGATCTGACGTGACGACGCCGGCAGCGCAGCAGCGAGCGGGATGGGTGTTCCTGCTCGTCGTGAGCCTGTGGCTCGTGCCCGTGTTCGGCGGGCCCGCCTGGTCGTGGCTCGGCTTCGGCGCCGCCGCCGTGATGAGCGCGAATCCGCGGCTGTGGTGGCCCGGCATCGGGTACACGCTGCTCGGGTTCATCTCCATCGTCATCGAGGACGAGTTCTCCGGCGACGGGGTCGCGCTCGTCGTGCGCACACTCGCATGGGCGGCGTGCGTCGTGCACGGCCTCGTGGTCTATCCCGGCGTGCTGCGCCGCATCGCCGCCGGCGGGCTCGGAGCCGGCCGCACGACGAACGGCACGCGCGGACGCCGCGGCGTGCAGACCGGCCGGCGGAGCCGCGGCGATCGCGATGCCCAGGCGACTCGGCACCGCCGCGAGCCCGCGGCGCGCGAGCGCCCGCGCCCCGATCCGGTGCCCGAGGAGGCTCGCGGTCTCGCATCCGAGGCGGCATCGGCGCGGTCGTCGCTCGTCGCGGACGCGCCCGCCCCGGCACGGCCGACGGTCGACGTGAACACGGCCTCCCGGCGCGAGCTGGCGCGCCTTCCCGGGATGGATCGCCGCACGGCCGCGGTCGCGCTCGCGGAGCGGGAGCGCCGCGGCGGTTTCGCGTCGCTCGACGACTTCGCGCGCGCCGCAGGCCTGCAGCCGCACGAGGCCGTGCGGCTGCGCGCGCACGCCTTCTGCTCGCCGAGGCCGCGGCCCAAGCGCACCTTCGCCCGGCGCGTGGATCTGTAGATCCGGATCGGTCGATGTCGCCGCGACGCCATAGGCTCGGAGCATGACCGGCCACTCGCCTTCGACCACGCTGCGCTGGGGCATCCTCGCCACGGGCGGCATCGCGCACGCGTTCGCGTCCGACCTGCGCGCTGCCGGGCTCGACCTGGTCGCGGTGGGATCCCGCTCGCAGGCGTCGGCCGACGCGTTCGCGGCGGAGTTCGACATCCCGCGCGCGCACGGCTCGTACGAGGATCTCGCGGCCGATCCGGAGGTCGACATCGTCTACGTGTCGACGCCCCACCCGATGCACGCCGAGAACGCGCGCCTGGTGCTCGAGGCGGGGAAGCACGCGCTCGTCGAGAAGTCGTTCACCGTGAACCGCGCGGAGGCGGCCGGTCTACGCGACCTCGCGGCGCGCAGGGGTCTGCTCGTCATGGAGGCCATGTGGACGCGGTATCTGCCGCACATGGCGCGCGTGCGGGAGATCCTCGACGCCGGCACGCTGGGCGAGGTCCGCACGGTGTTCGCCGACCACACGCAGCGGATCACGGACGATCCCTCGCATCGCCTGAACGCCCTCGCGCTGGGTGGTGGGGCGCTGCTCGATCTCGGGATCTATCCCATCTCGTTCGTGTGGGACGTGCTCGGCGCGCCCGAGACGATCAAGGCCGTCGCGCGCCTGGGCGACACGGGCGCAGACGCCGAAGTCGCGACGGTCATGACGCACGGTTCCGGCGCGGTGTCGACGACCGTCTCCTCCTCGCGCGGCTCGGGACCCAACACGGCCCACGTCGTCGGCACCCAGGCGCGGATCGACATCGACCGCGTCTGGTACACGCCCACGTCGTTCACCGTCACGGCGCCGGACGGGTCTCTCATCGAGCGGTACGAGTCGCACGTCGAGGGTCGCGGCATGCAGTACCAGGCGCTGGCGGCCGAGCGGTTCGTCGCCGAGGGCCTGCTGCAGGGCGATGTCCTGCCGATCGACGAGTCGGTCGCGATCATGGGCACGCTCGACGAGATCCGCCGGCAGATCGGCGTGCAGTACCCCGGCGAGAGCTGATCCGCGTTCGTCCGACCGACCCCTCCCTCAGGAAAAGGACAATGGCCGAAACCTCCGACGCCCGCGTGGCGGTCTATCTCGACTTCGACAACATCGTCATGAGCTGGTACGACCGCGTGCACGGTCGCAACTCGTACAGCAAAGACCGGCAGAAGATCGCCGAGGATCCGACGGATCCGGAGATCGCCGCCAAGCTGGCGCTCGCGACGATCGACGTGGGCGCGATCATCGACTACGCGGCGTCGTTCGGCACGCTCGTGCTGACACGCGCGTACGCCGACTGGTCGTCGCCCGTGAACGCGATCTACCGGTCCCAGCTCGTGGGACGCGCGGTCGATCTCGTGCAGCTGTTCCCCGCCGCCGCGTACGCCAAGAACGGCGCCGACATCCGGCTCGCGGTCGACGCCGTGGAGGACATGTTCCGCCTGCCCGACCTCACGCACGTCGTGATCGTGGCGGGCGACTCCGACTACGTGCCGCTCGCACAGCGCTGCAAGCGGCTGGGACGCTACGTGATCGGCCTGGGAGTCGCGGGATCCACGGCCAAGTCGCTCGCCGCGGCGTGCGACGAGTTCGAGGCGTACGACACCCTGCCGGGCGTCACCGTGCCCAAGAAGCCGAAGGCGCCCGGCAAGGCGGCCGAGGCCGAGACGACCGAGACGTCGGCGAGCCAGCGCAGCCGCCGCGCATCGCGCGCGAAGCAGACCCCGCCGCCCGACGAGGACACCCTGGTGCCGTTCGACGAGATCCCGCCGGAGGATCTGCACGCGGCGGCCTCCCGCCTGCTCGAGCGCGCCCTGCGCCTCGGGCGCGACAAGGGCGACGACGCCGAGTGGCTGCACACGTCGGCGGTCAAGCAGCACATGCGCCGGATGGACCCCTCCTTCAGCGAGAAGACCCTCGGCTTCCGCTCCTTCACCGACTTCGTGAAATCGCGTGAGCAGCTCGCCGAGGTGCAGGAGAGCGGTCACGAGCGCCTGGTGCGGCTGAGGGACTGACCACACGCCTGCTCCCCCGCTTCGGCACGCTCGTTCAACGGGACGGTCGATGCGTGAAAGCGGTTTCTCGGCTAGCGTGAAGACGTGCGCCGGTACCTCCTCGACCTCGGACCGTTCCGCACCTCCCCTGCCTATCTCCGCTTCTGGATCAGCGGCGTCGTCGGCGGGATCGGCGTGCAGCTCACCGCGGTCGCGATCGGCATCCACGTCTATGAGCTGAGCGGCTCGACCGCCGCCGTCGCTCTGGTGGGCGGACTGGCGCTCGCGCCGATGATCGTGATGGGCGTCATCGGCGGCGCGATCGTCGACGCCTTCGACCGGCGTCGCGTGCTGATCGTCGCCTCGTCGATCTCCTTCGTCGCGCCCCTCGGCATCGCGGCGCTGGCGTGGGCGGAGGTCACGGACCTGTGGCCGTACTACGTGTTCACGACGCTGTCCTCGACGATGGGAGCGCTCGTGGGGGCGGCGCGCTTCGCGATCCACCCCCGACTCGTGCCGCGTGAGCAGCTGCCCGCCGTCGCGGCGCTCAGCGGGCTGAGCGCCGGACTGCAGGCCGCGCTCGGCCCGGCCCTGGCCGGCATCCTGGTCGCGACCGTCGGCTTCGCCTGGACCTACTCGATCGACGTGGCGCTGTTCCTCGTCGGCTTCTGGGGCATCGTGTCCCTGCCGGCGATCCTGCCCGAGGAGCGCTCCGAGACCGGGTGGGCGGCCGTCGCGTCCGGGTTCCGCTTCCTGCGCGGCGCGGGCAACCTGCGCACCGCCATCTGGCTGCAGCTCGTGACCTTCCTGTTCGGACGCAGCTACGCCATCCTCCCGGCCGTCGGCGCCCTCGTCGTGGGCGGGGACGCGACGGTCGTCGGGCTGCTGACGGCGGCCGGCGCGGTGGGAGTGATCCTCAGCGGCCTGCTGTCCGGACGCCTCGGGGGCGTGCGCCGCCACGGGGCCGCGGCTACCGCGGGCACGGTGGCGATGGGTGCGGCCGTCGCCGTGTTCGGCGGCCTCCTGCTCGCTTTCGACGCGACCGGCGCACCGGCCTCGGAAGTGCGGCCCGACATGGTCGCCCTCATCGCGCTGTGCGCGGCGCTCGCGCTCGTGGGCGCCGCCGACAATGTGGCGGGCATCTTCCGCACGACCATGATGCAGTCCGCGACACCCGACGCGCTGCGCGGCCGACTGCAGGGCATCAACACCCTGGTGCTGACGGCGGGTCCTCGGGCGGGCGATGTCTACGCCGGCCTGCTCGCCGCGGGCGGCATCCTCTGGCTGCCGCCCCTGCTGGGCGGGGTCGTGATCGTGGCACTCGCCCTGCTGGCCGCGCGCCTGCGTCCCACCTTCCGCCACTACGACGCCCTGGAGCCCGTGCCATGACACCCCCGCAGACCACTGCCGACCGCCCGCGCAAGCTCGAGCGGATCGCGCGCATCCTCGACGACCGCGGGACGGACCGGATCCTGCTCACGCAGCCCGAGAACCTCGCGTGGCTGCTGGACGGGGCGCGCACCGGCGTGCCGCTCGGCGGCCCGCCGGTGTTCTCCGCGACCGTGCATCGCGACGGCGAGATCGTCGTCACGGCTCTCGCGAACGAGGCCGAGCGCCTCGCGACCGAGGAGATCGGCGGGGCGCGCATCCGCGCGGTCGACTGGTTCGGCGACCTCGGCTCGCCCGATGTGCTGACGGACGCCGACGTCGCCGACGACCTGCGCGACGCTCGCGCGCGGCTCCTGCCCGTCGAGCGCGAGCGCTACACCGCGCTCGGCCGCGACATGGCGCGGGCGATGACCACCGTGCTGCGCGAGGCGCACCCCGAGACGACCGAGCGCGACCTCGCCGCGGCTCTCGCCTTCGCGGTCATCGCCGCCGGCGCGGAGCCGGCTGTGCTGCTCGTGGCCGGCTCAGCGCGCGGGAGCGTCCCGCATCCCCTCCCGACGGACGCGCCCATCGGCCGCCGCGCACTGGCGGTGCTCACCGGCCGTCGGCACGGCCTGCACGCGAGCCTCAGCCGCTGGGTGTCGTTCGGGGAGGCCGAGCCGGACGCGCAGCGAGCCGTCCGGGAGGTGGAGGCCGACGTGTTCGCCGTGACCCGTCCGGGAGCCGCGCTCGCGGACATCCTGGACGGCATCCGCGCCGGCTACGCGCGCCACGGCCTCGGCGAGGACGGCTGGCTGCGACATCACCAGGGCGGCCCCGCGGGCTATGCGGGCCGCGACCCGAAAGTGTCCCCCGGCGTCGCGGGCCGCGTGAGCGCCGGGCAGGCCTTCGCCTGGAACCCCTGGGCGCCCGGCGCGAAGATCGAGGACACCGTGATCGCGGACGCCGACCGCATCGACGTCCTCACGGTCGACCCGGCCTGGCCAACGGTGGACGTGCGCGGCCTCGCACGCCCGATCGACCTCGACCTGTCCTGACCCCGGAGACCCCATGCGCCTCGACGACATCCAGATCCGCGACCCCTTCGTACTGTTCGACGCGGACACCGCCCGCTACCACCTGTTCGGCAGCACGGACGCGAACATCTGGTCGGGACCGGCGACCGGGTTCGACACGTACTGGAGCGACGACCTCGTCCACTGGCACGGCCCCACGCCCGCCTTCCGGCCCACGCCCGCCTTCTGGTCGCACACCCAGTACTGGGCCCCCGAGGTCCACCGCCACGGCGACGCGTTCTACATGTTCGCGACGTTCACCGCGGAGGGCCTCCGGCGCGGAACGCAGGTGCTGCGCTCCGCACGCCCCGAGGGCCCGTACGAGCCGTGGTCCGACGGGCCGCTCACCCCCAGGGACTGGGAGTGCCTCGACGGCACGCTCCACGTCGAGGACGGCACGCCGTACCTCGTGTTCTGCCACGAATGGAAGGACGTGGGCGACGGGGAGGTGCACGCGGTCCGCCTGACGGGCGACCTGCGCGCGACGGTCGGTGACCCGATCCTGCTGTTCCGCGCGTCCGAGGCCCCCTGGGCGCGATCGATCCCGCGCCCGGAGTTCCCGCAGGTGTACGTCACCGACGGGCCGTCCATGCACAGGACGGCGGACGGCCGCCTGCTCATGCTGTGGTCGAGCTTCGGCGACACGGGCTACGCGATGGGCGTGGCGACATCGGCTTCGGGACGGATCTCCGGCCCGTGGGTGCAGGCGGAAGAGCCCATCTGGCCTGCGGACGGCGGCCACGGCATGATCTTCGCCGACGCTGTCGGGCGGCTGTATCTCACGCTGCACACGCCGAACGCGACCCCGGACGAGCGGGCGCGCTTCTTCCCCCTCGAGGAGACCGCGGACGGTCTGCGGCTGGCGTGAGCCGCGACGCCGATCGCGCTCGTCAGGCCGAGACCGGCGCGAGCCCGGACGGCGTCTCGATCAGCAGCTCGAGGTCTGCCGGAGCCGGCCAGCCCGGCAGCTCGTGCACGCCGCGGCCCTCGTCCATCCACTCGGCCTGCTGGTCGTCCGTCCACGCACGGCCCTCGCTGATCGACAGCGTCGACAAGCGCCCGCCGAGCACGGTCAGATAGAGCTCGAACGTGCGACCGTCGAGTGCGGAGAACGACCCGACCACGGGGAAGTTGGCGTCTCCGGGGACGGCCGCGGGCATCCCGTCGGGCACCTCGAAGCCGATGCCCGGCCAGAACGCGTCGGGCTCGGGACCCTCGTAGGGCACGGCCTCGGCCGCGGCGAGCTGCGCGCGCAGCTCCTCGGCGCCGAAGCCCTCCGTCGCACCGAGAAGCAGCTCGGCGAGCGCGCGCACGTCGTCCGGCACGGCGATCGTGCCGACCTGCCCCTCGGCGTCCCCGGCGATCCCGTCGGGGTCCGCCGCGGGCGGGCGCAGGCCGGCGAGCCACGTGGCCGCGGCGAGCACGGCCGAGCCCAGAGCCATGACGACCCGCGGGCGCGTGGCGCCCCGGCGGGTGATCGCTTCGTGGATGCGCGCGTCGAGACCCTCCGTCACCTCGGATGCCGCCACCAGCGCGCCCGCGGCGCCGACGCTGTAGCCGCCGCGCGCGGCGGGGGCGATCTCGTCCGCCGCGTCGGTGCGCAGGGTCGCCCACGCCGTCCACGCACCGAGCGCCGCCATGGCCCCGCGGTACAGCAGCCGCCCGCGCGGCGACAGCGTGCGCGGGTCGATCAGCATGATCAGGCCGTTGGCCGCCGTCCAGACGACGCCGTGCTCGATGCTGCGGGTGTCGTTGAGGCGGGAGAGCGAGGCACGGAGCGAGACGGGCATGGCTCCACGCTATCCGGCGACCGCGACGCCGCGAGCCTCACGCCCGGGGCACGTAGCGGACGGGCTCGAACGCGCCCGCCACCGCAGCGCGCAGCGTCTCGAGATCCCCCGGCACGAGACCGGCCGTGCGCGCCTGCACGAGCAGGTTGCCGATCGCCGTGGCCTCGACGGGGCCTGCCAGCACGGGCAGTCCCGCCCGGTCGGCGAGGCGCTGGCACAGCAGCGTGTTGAGCGCTCCCCCGCCGACCACGTGGATGGACTCGACCGGCACGCCGGACAGTTCGGAGGCGGTCGCCACCGCCTCCGCGAAGGCCAGCGCGAGGCTCTCCACGATGGATCGCGCGAACTCGGCACGCGACGACGGCACGGGCCGGCCGTGGCCCCGCAACCATGCGGCGATCCGCGCCGGCATGTCGCCCGGCGCCAGGAACACGGGATCGTTCGCATCGAAGGCGCCGACCGAGCCCGGCACGTCAGCGGCCTGGGCCAGCAGCGCGGGCAGATCGATCCGCTCGCCCGCCTCGTCCTCCCACGCGCGCACGGTCTCGCTCAGCAGCCACAGCCCCATGACGTTGTGAAGGAAGCGCACCCGGCCGTCCACGCCGCCCTCGTTCGTGAAGTTCGCCTCGCGCGCGGCGTCGGTGAGAACGGGCCGCTCGGTCTCCACGCCGACCAGACCCCAGGTGCCGCACGAGATGTAGGCGGCGCGGTCGGCGCGCATGGGCACGGCGACGACGGCCGACGCGGTGTCGTGCGAACCCACGGCGACGACCGGCGCCTGTCCGCCGAGCTCGGACGACACGTGAGGCAGCAGCCCGCCGAGCGTGGCGCCCGGATCCACGAGTCCCGGCAGGATCGATCCGGGCACGCCGATCCGCTCGGCCAGCTCGCGGTCCCACTCGCGGGTCGTGACATCCAGCAGGCCCGTGGTGGACGCGTTCGTGCGCTCCGCCACGCGCGCGCCCGTGAGCAGCCATCCCACGAGATCCGGGATCAGCAGCATGCCGTCGGCGAGCCCCAGCGCGTCGCCCTCCGCAGCGAACTGATACAGCGTGTTGAACGGCAGGAACTGCAGGCCGTTGCGGCCGTACAGCTCCTCGAACGGCGCCACGGCGTGCACGGCCTCCACGCCCGCGGCCGTGCGGTCGTCACGGTAGTGGAAGGGCACGCCGAGCATCCGCTCTCCCCGCAGCAGCGCGTAGTCGACCGCCCACGAGTCCACGCCGATCGACGCCAGCACGGGC
>NZ_JAPSJA010000293.1 GCF_031178525.1 Microbacterium sp. | reverse complement strand
TCCCGCACCGACGGCGCCACGCTCGTGAACGACGCGAGCGGCGTCTCCTCGCCCGCCACGGTGCCGATCACGACCTCGCCGACCGGCGTCGCGAAGCGGAACGTGCCCGTGCCGCGCCGCTCGGCGAGTGCGACCGCGAGCGCGATCGTCGCGTGCCCGCAGAAGGGCACCTCCGCGGTCGGCGAGAAGTACCGGACCGCGACGCGGCGCTCGTCCCCGCCGACCTTCGGGTCGATCGCGAAGACGGTCTCCGAGTAGCCGACCTCGGCCGCGATCCGCTGCATGCGCTCGTCCCCGAGCCCGCGCGCGTCGAGCACGACGCCCGCCGGGTTGCCGCCCTCGGGCGTGGCGGCGAAGGCCGTCAAGCGCAGGATCTCCGGGTCGGCTCTCGCGGCGTGCGTCATGCGCCCATTCTCCCGCCGCCACCCGGTGAGGGATCCGCTTCCTCGTCGGGATCCGACAACCGATGCGCCGCGTCCGTGGCCGGAGCCGCAGAATGGCCGGGTGATGAGTGAGACGACGGGGTTCCACATCGAGATCGGCACGCGCGACGCGAGCCCGGATGGCGCCGAGACGGCCGCCCGTTTCGCGGCGGAGAGCGGGTTCGGCGGCCTGCAGCTGACCGAGACGCAGCACGATCCGTTCATCGGCTGCGCGCTCGCCGCACGCGAGGCGGTGCGCGCCGCGAGCCCCATCCGGGTCTCCACCGCGATCGCCGTCGCGTTCGCGCGCAACCCCATGACGGTCGCGATGGCCGCCAACGACGTGCAGCTCGCTGCCGAGGGCCGGTTCGCGCTCGGCCTCGGCTCGCAGGTGCAGGCGCACATCGACAAGCGCTTCTCGATGCCGTGGTCGGCCCCCGCGCCCCGCATGCGCGAGTTCATCGGCGCCGTGCGCGCGATCTGGCGCGCATGGGAGACCGGCGAGCGCCTGGACTTCCGCGGCGAGCACTACCGGCACACGCTGATGTCGCCCGTCTTCGACCCGGGCCCGAACCCGCACGGCAACCCTCCGATCTGGCTCGCGGGCGTCGGCACCGCCATGACGCGCCTGGCGGGTGAGGTCGCCGACGGCTTCGTCGCGCACGCCTTCACGACGCGCGAGTACCTCACCGAGGTCAGCGTGCCGGCGCTCGCGCGGGGCCGCGAGCGCTCCGAGATCACGGCACCCGTGGAGCTGATCGCCCTGCCCTTCGTGATCGTCGGGAAGGATGCCGGCGGGCGCGCCGCGCAGGAGGCCGCCGTCCGCCAGCAGATCGCGTTCTACGGCTCGACGCCCGCCTACCGCGCGGTGATGGAGCTGCACGGCTGGACCGACACCGCCGATCGGATGCACGACGCGTCGCGCCGCGGCGAGTGGCGCGAGATGGCCGCCCTCGTCGACGACGAGATGCTCGAAGCGTTCGCGGTCGCGGGCACGCCTGCGGAGGTGCGCGACCGGCTCGAGGCCCGCTTCTCGGGGCTCGCGTCCACGGTCTGCATCAACGCTCCCGACGCCGCGGACCCCGCCGACGTCGCCGAGCTCGCCGGCTGACCCGGACACTTCTGCCCATCCCCCGCCCGCTGAGCGGGAGGGACGACGGCGCCGCCCATAGACTCGGGAGCACTCATGCCCGAGTCGAGGAGGACCCCGATGAGCACGAAGACCACGCCGGAGACAGACGCGCCCCGATGGCGGGTGATCGGTCCCGGCCTCGTCGTCGCCGCGACCGGCGTCGGATCGGCCGACATGGTCGCCACCCTCGTGGCCGGCTCGAACTACGGCTACATGCTGCTGTGGGCCGTCGTGCTCGGCGTGATCCTCAAGATCGTCCTGGTCGAGGGCGCCGGTCGCTACACGGTCGCCACCGGAAAGACCATCTTCGAGGGGTGGCGCTCCCTCGGCCGCTGGCCGACGTGGTACTTCGCGCCGTACATCGTGATTTGGGGCGTGGTCTACGCCGCCTCCGCGATGAGCTCCACGGCGCTGCCGATCGCGGCGCTCTTCCCCGAGGGCAGCTTCGGCGCGCAGGTGTGGCCGTGGGCGATCGGCACCGGCATCATCGCCTTCCTGATGATCTGGTTCAGCAGGTACCGCATCTTCGAGCGGATCAGCGCGGCGCTCGTCGGCCTGATGTTCGTCACCATCGTGATCCTGGCGATCATCGCGGCCCCGAACTTCCTCGAGACGATCTCGGGCCTGGTACCGCTGATCCCCGAGGGTGGCGTGTTCAACACGCTCGCGCTCGCAGGCGGCGTCGGCGGCACCATCACGCTGGCGGCCTACGGATACTGGCTGCGCGAGAAGGGCTGGGACAGGCCGAAGTTCCTGCGGGTCATGCGCATCGACAACACCGCCGCGTACGTCATGACCGGCATCTTCGTCATCGCGATGCTCATCGTGGGCGCCGAGGTCGTGCGCGCCGCCGGAGTGTCGCTGTCGGCAGGAGACCAGGGGCTGCTCGAGCTCGACGGGGTGCTGCGCGAGCGCTACGGCGACTTCATCGGCGTGTGGTTCCTCGTCGGCTTCTGGGCCGCGGGCTTCTCGTCCGTCCTCGGCGTCTGGAACGGCGTCTCGCTGATGTTCGCCGACTTCATGGGCAACGTCACGGGCAAGGGGTCGAGCCACCCCGACTCGAAGGCGGGCGGCAAGTGGTTCAAGGTCTACCTCGTGTGGCTGACCTTCCCGCCCATGCTGCTCCTCCTGCTCGACCAGCCGATCTTCCTCGTGCTGCTGTACGGGTTCCTCGGCGCGCTGTTCATGCCGTTCCTCGCGATCACGCTGCTGCCGATCCTGAACACCGATCGCGTGCCGCGCGAGTACCGCAACAAGTGGTACCTCAACGTGGCGCTCGGCATCACGGCGCTGCTGTTCATCGTGCTCGGCGCGTACCAGGCGGTGCAGGCCATCGGGAAGGC
>NZ_JAPSJA010000068.1 GCF_031178525.1 Microbacterium sp. | reverse complement strand
AGCGTCGACGGCATGAGCGGCAGCGGCACACGCGCCGTGACGGTCACCCGGACCGTCGCTCCGGGCTCAGGACAGGCCGCCGTCGTCGGAACGCATGTGACGTCGGCGTCGAACCCCGCGATCCCGTACTGCCGCGTGACGGACGCGAGGACGTCATCCGGATCTCCCGCTCCCCCGGCGATCGTTCGCGCGGCGAAGCGCGCACCCGCCTCGACGCCGAGCGCCTGCGCCTGGATCTGACCGAGGGCGAGCACTCGGTAGGCGAGCGGCACGAGCATCAGGACGCCGACCGTCAGGAACTCGAGCGCGGCGGATCCGGTGTCCTCGCGCGTGAGCCACCGGATCCGCCGCACCGCGTCACGGAAGCGACTCGACGGGTGCACTCGCGCTCACCTCCATCGCGGCAGGCAGGCCCACGAGGCCGACGAGCGGCAGCACCGTGCGCACCGTCACCGTGACCGATGGCGCTCCCCCGGTGGATGCGTAGACGGCGCGGATGTCGCGCGCGTACGGCGAACCGACGGCGCGTTCGATCACCGTGCGCGTGCGAGCGACGCCCTGCACGGGGTCCGAGTCGGCGAGCGCCGCGTAGTGCGCGCCCTCCACCGCGGCGTCGTGCACCACGTTGCGCACGTACATCGTCAGCCCGAGCTGCAGCACCGCGAGGGTCAGCAGGGTCAGCAGCCCGCCGACGAGCACGAACTCCGCGGGTGCCGAGCCACGCTCGTGCTCCCCCGGGCGGCCCGTCGCGGACAGCATGATCGGATCAGCCCAGGCCGCCGCTGACGCGGGCGATCGCCTGCTCGAACAGTCCCTGCAGCGCTGGCCCGGCCAGCGCCCAGATCAGCACGACCAGGCCCGCCGTCATCAGCGTGATGAGGACCCAGCCGGGCACATCACCCCTGTCCTCCCCCGCGAGGTCGCCCCACGCCGTGCGCGCACGCGCCGTCCATGTGTCGATCTGTCGATTCATGTCTCATCCTCCTCAGGTGGTCGTGTCGTCGCGCCCGGGTCATCCGACGCCGAGGCGGAGCATGAAGACGCCGGGAAAGACGGCGAACAGGACACTCAGCGGCAGCAGACCGAAGACGAGCGGAAGGAGCATGTAGATCTCCTTGCGCCCTGCCGTCTCGATCAGCGCGCGCTTGGCGTCCTCCCGCGCATCCGTCGCCTGCGCCTGCAGTGCCTGGGCGAGCGGTGCGCCCCTGTCGAGGGCCGCCACCAGGTGCTCGACGGCGCGCGACAGCGGGGGCACCCGCAGACGGCGCGACATCGCCGTGAGCGCGTCGGGAAGGCTCGAGCCCGTGCTCACCTCCAGCACCACCGCACGGATCTCCGTCGTGAGCTCACCCGATCCGACTGACCCCACGCGGCGCAGGCTGTCCAGGATCCCCTCGCCCGCCGCCAGGCACAGGGCAAGGAACTCCAGCACGGTCGGCAGCTCCTCGGCGATCCGCGCCGCACGCGCCTTCGCCCGCCTGCTCAGCAGGACGTCGCACAGCCCGACGACCGCAACGCCCACCACAATCGGCAGAAGCAGGCTCGGACCCGTGAACGAACCGGCGAGCGCGAGTCCCACGACGGCCAGGGCACCCGCACCGACGCCGGCCACTCCCCATGCGAGCTGCCGCGCCCGGAACGCGGCCGGGTCGGGCACGCGGCCGGCCTGTGACAGCCGCATCCCGAGGGCATCCGACGTGCCGAGGGTCCGCACCGCCCATGCCGCCGCCCTCTCCAGCGCCGCGGACCAGCCCAGCGCGCCCGCCGCACCGGCGCGGCCGATCAGCTCCCATGCCGTGGTCCCGGCGGGGTCTGTCACGTCGCGGATGTACGGAGCGATGCGCCGCGACACGGACGGTGCGCCGATCCGCGGCACGAGCACCAGCAGCAGGCACATGCCCGCTCCCAGTGCGCCGCCCAGCAGCACCGCGAGAGCGGCATCGGTCGGCCACGTCACGCGAACCACCTCCGCGGCTCAGGCAGACGGCCGATGCGGACCATCACGCGATACGCCACGAACGAGACCACGGCCCCTACGACGATCAGCACCACGCCCTCCGGGCTCGAGTACGCCTCGGCGCCCTCCGGCCGCAGCGCGAGAAGAGCGAGGATCACCCAGGGCGCCACGACACCGAGCACGGCGGCGCCTTTCGTCCACGATTGCCGCGACTCCACCTCCGCTCGCAGCGCCGCGTCCGCGCGCACCGAGGCCGACAGGGCACGCAGGACGGGGACCAGCTCAGTGCCGCCGACCTGCCGCGCCATCCGCATGGTCTCGACGATCCGGTCAGCCATCGGGTCCGCCAGCGCGGCCTTCAGCCGATCGGCGCTGGAGTCGAAATGACCGGAGGCGCTCATGTCCCGCTCGAACCGCGCGAACGCCGGGCGCAGGGCGGGCGGTGCCGACACCGCCAGGCTCGCGATCGCGTCGGGCAACGACATGCCGGCGCGCACGGACGCGATCAGCAGGTCGCACACGTCGGGCCACAGCGCCCGCCGCCCCCGGATCAGCCGCGAACGCCGGGAGCGCAGCCACACGACGGGCACGGTGGCGCCCGCGCCGAGTGCGAGCAGGGCGAGCGCACCGACGCCCGTGCCGAGCCATGCGACGGCCCCGCCGACGAGCGCGCAGACCACGCACGCCGTCAGGATCACCCGCGTCGACAGGTGCGAGAGCCCCGCGCCCGCCATCAGTCGAGTGAGCGCGCCGGTGCGTGCCGGCCGCTCGCGCCTTCGGCCCGACGAGGGCCAGAGCCATGGCGCCGCGATGAGCACGAGCCCGCCCCCGAGCAGCGCACCCCACAGCACGGTCATACCCGTGCCCCTCTGCGGGGCGCGCGATAGAGCGGGCGCACTTCGGGCAGCTCCCCGTCGACCCGCCCCGTCGGCTCGACGATCTCGCCGACGCGGCGGAAGCCGTCGGATGTCCGCTCGCAGTGCACGACGAGATCGACGCTCGTTGCGACCGCATGCAGCACGAACCCGCGATCGATGTTGCGTCCGGCGAGAAGAGGCAGCGCCGCGAGCCGTCCGAGCGCATCGGTCGCGGAGTTCGCGTGGATGGTCGCCGCGCCCGGCACGCCGGTGTTCAGCGCGAGCAGCAGATCCAGTGCCTCCGCGTCGCGGACCTCGCCGACGACCAGGCGGTCGGGACGCATCCGCAGCGCCTCCTTCACCAGGCGGCGCAGCGTGACCTCGCCCGTGCCCTCGAGGCTCGGCTGGCGCCCCTGCAGGGCGACGAGGTCGGGCGCGTCCACGCCGAGCTCGAACGTCTCCTCGACCGTGATGATGCGGTGCGACGCGGGGCTCGCCGCGACAAGCGCGCCGAGCAGCGTCGTCTTCCCGGCGTGGGTCGCGCCGCTCACCAGCACAGACCGCCCCTCCCGCATCGCCGCCCGCAGGATGACCGCGGCGTCCTGCGTCAGAGAGCCGAGATCGACCAGGCTGTCGAGCGAGCGATACCGCGAGAGGAACTTGCGGATGTTCACGGCCCAGTGCCGCCGGGCGATGCCGCCGATCACGACGTGCAGGCGAGAGCCGTCGGGAAGGGACGCGTCGACGAACGGCTGGCTGAGGTCGACGCGACGCCCGGTCGAGTGCAGCATGCGCTCCACGAGGTCGCGCACGGACGCGTCGCTGAGCTGCACCGGCACGCGCTCCGACGCGCCGCCGCGCGCGATGTAGACCTTGTCGGGTGCATTGATCCACAGCTCCTCGACATCCGGATCGTCCAGGTAGGGCTGGAGCGGTCCGTATCCCGTCACCGCGGCGAGGACCTCGCGCACGCGGGCGGCCTCGTCGTCGATCGTCGCGGTGCCGCGCGTGAGGGCGATGTCGTTGTGACGACGCACCTCGGCCTGCGCGATCCGCGCGACCGCGTCGGGCGCCGCTGCGGGATCCGTGCGGTCCGCGCGCAGCCGCTCGCGGACGCGGTCGACGAGCGATGCCGTCGGGACTCCGCGATCGGGATGCAACTGCGTCACCCGGTCATGATCGCAACGGCGCGGCACCCTCCGTCCGAGTTATCCACAGCGTCGGAAAACCCCCACGATTGCGGGGGCTGTCCCCCACCGAGGATGTCGCCGGGCATCAGTAGACTGATCGCACCTCGCGGGAGTGGTGAAACTGGCAGACACGCAGGATTTAGGTTCCTGTGCCTCACGGCGTGTGGGTTCAAGTCCCACCTTCCGCACGAACTCTCCGTTCCCCACCCATCCACCCAACGCAGTACTTCGAGACGGGATCACCGGTGCGACCGTTCGCCCTCATTCCCTGGCTGGACCCCCAGGTCATCATCGACGCGGCCGGCCCCTGGGCCCTGCTCGTCGTCTGCCTCATCGTGTTCTCCGAGACGGGGCTGCTCGTGGGCTTCCTGCTGCCCGGCGACACCTTGCTGATCATCTCGGGCCTGCTGACCCACACGCACGACGTGTTCGGCGTGAACATCTGGGTCGCGAGCGGCCTGATCGCCCTGGCGGCGTTCATCGGCGGCGAGGCCGGGTACCTGATCGGCCACAAGGGCGGTCCCGCGGTGTTCGAACGCAAGGAATCGGGCCTGTTCAGCACGAAGAACGTCGAGCGCACAAACGCGTTCTTCGAGCGCTTCGGCGGCATCACGATCGTGCTCGCGCGCTTCGTGCCGGTCGTGCGCACGTTCGCGCCCGTCGCGGCGGGCGTCGGCCACATGCCGTGGAAGCGCTACTCGCTCTACAACCTGATCGGCGCGATCCTGTGGGGCTTCGGACTCACGATGGTCGGCTACCTGATCGCGTATGTGCCGTTCGTGCGCGATGTCGTGACCGAGTACATCGACGTGATCCTGCTCATCGCGGTCGGCGGCACCGCGATCGTGACCCTGTGGCACTACGTCGCCGAGCGGCGCAAGGCCCGCAAGTTCGCGGCCGCCGCGCCGCCGGTGCAGGAGCTCGTGCTCGAGCCCGACGTGTTCGAGCGCGGCGCCGACATCGACGGCGACGGCAAGCCCGACATCAAGCTCTGAGCCAGGCTTCCGGCGGCGATGCTCCGATCAGGAGGCCTTCTTCGACCGCTTCCGTTTCGGCTTCTCCTCCGGCTCCTCCTTGGACTCCGGCTCGGCATCCTCTGACGTGCCGCGCGACGCGCGCGAGCGCTCCACGCTCGCACGCAGCGCCGCCATCAGGTCGATGACCTCGCCGCCCTCGTCGTCGTCCTGCTCGCCGAAGGTCGCATCCGTGTCGATCGCGTCGCCCTTGTCGAGCTTCGCCGCGATCAACGTCTTGAGCTCCTTCTGGTACTCGTCGACGAACTCGTCCGGATCGAAGTCGCTCGAGAAGCTCTCGACGAGGCTCGCGGACAGCTCGAGCTCCTTCTTCGAGATCCGCACCGACTCGTTCAGCGACGGGAACTCCGCCGCCCGCACCTCGTCGGCCCACAGCAGCGTCTGCAGCATCAGCACGTCGCCGCGCACGCGCAGCGCCGCGAGCCGCGTCTTCTGCCGCAGCGAGAACCGCACGATCGCGGTGCGGTCGGTCTGTTCGAGCGTGCGCCGCAGCAGCACGTACGCCTTGGGCGAGGCCGAGTCGGGTTCGAGGAAGTACGACTTGTCGTATGTGATCGGATCGACCTGCTCGCTCGGCACGAACTCCACGACGTCGATCTCACGGCTGCGCTCGGACGGCAGCGACTTCAGATCCTCGTCGGTCAGCACCACGGTGCGGTCGCCGTCGTCGTAGGCGCGATCGATGTCCGAGTACGCGACGATCTCCCCGCACACCTCGCAGCGGCGCTGGTACCGGATGCGCCCACCGTCGGCATTGTGCACCTGGTGCAGGCTGACGTCGTGGTCCTCGGTCGCGGCGTAGACCTTGACGGGAACGTTCACGAGGCCGAAGGTCAGCGCACCCTTCCAGATCGATCTCATGCACCACAGTCAACACCTGTCACACCCGTCACGGCCAGGGGCTTGATTCCGGGGGCGATCGGCGAAATAGCCTTAGGAGTATGGCGCCCGACGCAGGATCGCAACCGCAGACCGTGCGGATCGGCGGGCGCCGCCTGCGCGTGACGAACCTCGACAAGGTGCTGTACCCCGACACCGGCACGACCAAGGGCGAGGTGATCGACTACGTCACGCGCATCGCGCCGGTGCTGCTGCCCCACGTCGCGGGGCGCCCCATCACGCGCAAGCGCTGGGTCGAGGGGGTCGGCACCGCCGAGGAGCCGCTGTCGTCGTTCTTCGCGAAGGATCTCGAGCCGGGCGCGCCCGACTGGGTGCCGCGGCAGGCGATCCAGCATTCGAGCGGTCCCAAGTCGTACCCGTTGATCGACGAGGTCCCGACCCTCGTCTACCTCGCGCAGGTCGCGAGCCTCGAGCTGCACGTGCCGCAATGGCGTTTCGCTCCGGACGGGTCGCCGGGGAATCCGGATCGCATGGTGCTCGACCTCGATCCCGGTCCTGGCGTGGGGCTCCCGGAATGCGCCGAGGTGGCGCGCTTCGCACGCGCCATCCTGACCGACATGGGGCTCGACCCGCTGCCCGTCACGAGCGGCAGCAAGGGCATCCACCTCTACGCGCGGCTGCCCGGCTCGCAGACGAGCGAGCAGGTCTCGGCGGTCGCGAAGGCGCTCGCGCAGGCGCTCGAGGCGGATCATCCGGAGCTCGTCGTCAGCTCGATGAGCAAGGCTCTGCGGCCCGGGCGGGTGCTCGTGGACTGGAGCCAGAACAACGGCAAGAAGACCACGATCGCGCCGTACTCGCTGCGCGGCCGCGCGCAGCCGTGGGTCGCGGCCCCGCGCACGTGGGAAGAACTCGACGACCCCGACCTGCGCCATCTGCTGTTCGGCGAGGTGCTCGAGCGCGTCGAGCGGATGGGTGATCCGCTCGCCCCCGTCGACGCACAGGACCCCGACCGCGCCCTGGCGCCCTACGTCGCGAAGCGCGACGCCGCCAAGACGCCCGAGCCGATGGGCGGACCCGTCGAGCCGACCGTGAGCGGCGAGCCGCGCTTCGTGATCCAGCGGCACGAAGCCCGGCGCCTGCACTACGACCTGCGCCTCGAGCGCGACGGCGTGCTCGCGAGCTGGGCCGTGCCGAAGGGCGTTCCCGAGACCACGGGCAAGAACCACCTCGCCGTGCAGACGGAGGATCACCCGCTCGCGTACGCCACGTTCGAGGGCGACATCCCCAAGGGAGAATACGGCGCGGGCCACATGGACATCTGGGACAGCGGCACCTACGCGCTCGAGAAGTGGCGCGCCGACGAGGTGATCTTCACGCTGCACGGCACGCGCGAGCCGGTGCGCCTGGCCCTGCTGCGCACGAGCGGCGAGGGCGAGAAGTCGCAGTGGCTCCTGCACCGCATGAAGGATCAGCACTCTGGCGCGGCCGACTCGGCGCAGGAGGAAGGATCGGCGGAGCCGCCGCCAGCGACGGAGCCGGAGCCGGCGGACGAGGCGCCGCCTGAGACCCGGCCGCGCGCGCGGCGCGCGTCGAAGCCGGTCACGGACGAGCAGGCTCCGCCGTCGTCGCCCGCCGCACCGATCACGGCTCCCGTCCCCATGCTCGCGACCAACGCGACCCCCGCGCTCGCACACGCGATGGGCGGCGGATCCTGGGCCGAGATGAAGTGGGACGGAGTGCGCGCGCTCGGCGTCTGGTCGGGCGGTCGGCTGCGCCTGTTCGCCCGCAGCGGCACCGACATCACCGCGCGCTATCCCGAGCTGACGGCACAGGGCGCCGCGTCCTTCGCGGCGGAGGACGCCGTCGTCGACGGCGAGATCGTCGCCCTCGACGAGCGCGGGCGGCCGAGCTTCTCGCTGCTGCAGAACCGGATGCACCTCACCAGGGCGGGCGAGATCACGGCCGAGACGCGCCGCACGCCGGCCCGGCTCTACCTGTTCGACGTGCTCGCCGCCGACGGAGTCGACCTCATATCCCGTCCGCTCTCCGAACGCCGAGCGGTGCTCGAGCGCATCGCGGCCGGCGCGGGCGACGCGATCGATGTCCCGCCCGTGTTCGACGACCTCGACATGGCGCTCGCGATCGCGCGCGAGCACGACCTCGAGGGCGTCGTGGCGAAGGATCCCGGCTCCCGCTATCGCGCGGGAAGATCGGAGCGCTGGATGAAGCTCAAGCTCACGCGGACCCAGGAGGTCGTGATCGGCGGCATCCGGCCCGGCAAGGGCGGCCGATCCGGATCCATCGGCTCCCTCCTGCTCGGCATCCCCGACGAGGACGGCCTGCGCTACGTGGGTCGCGTGGGCACGGGATTCAGCCAGCGCGCCCTGGCTCGGCTGCAGGATCAGCTCGAGCCGCTGCGGGCCGACGTGCCCGCGCTGCACGGCGTGCCCGCGCTCGACGCGCGCGACGCGCTGTGGGTGCGGCCGGAGCTCGTCGGCGAGGTGGAGTTCTCCGAGTGGACGCCGGGCGGCAGCATGCGTCACCCGCGATGGCGCGGGCTGCGGGCCGACAAGACCCCGGCCGACGTGGTGCGGGAGTCCTGACGGGCTCAGCCGTGCGCGACGTGGCGGTCCTCGTGACCGACGCCCTCGAACTGGAAGGTCGAGTGCTCGACGTCGAAGTGATCCGCGAGGCAGTCCTGCAGCGAGGTCAGCAGCGCCGCGGTCCCGCCCCGGTCGATCACCTCCTGCTGCACGACGACGTGCGCCGTGAACACGGGCGCGCCGCGCGTGAGCTGCCACACGTGCACGTCGTGCACGTCGCGCACGCCCGGGGCGCGCAGCAGGTGATCGCGGATGTCCGCCACCTCTGTCCCCTGCGGCGCCGCCTCCGACAGCACAGAGAACACCTCCCACAGCAGCCCGATCGCCCGCGGCACGATGAACGCCGCGATGAGAAGCGACGCGATCGAGTCCGCGCGGGTCCAGCCGGTGAGCAGGATGACAAGTGCCGCCACGATCACGGCGGCGGACCCGAGCAGATCGCCGAGCACCTCGAGGTACGCCCCGCGCACATTCATGCTGCGCTTCTGCGCGTGCCGCAGCAGCCACGCCGCAACGGCGTTCGCCGCGAGGCCGATGATCGCGACCGCCAGCATCCAGCCGCCGGAGACCTGCGTCTGCTCCGGCGCGGAGAGCCGGCCGATCGCCTCGATCGCGATCCACACCGACAGGCCGACCAGCACGAGGCCGTTCAGCAGGGCGCCCAGCACCTCCGCGCGCTGATAGCCGTACGTGCGCCGGTCGTCTGCCGGGCGGGCGGCCACGATGCTCGCGAGCAGGGCGATCAGCAGCGCCGCGGCGTCCGTCAGCATGTGCGCGGCGTCCGCGAGCAGCGCGAGCGATCCGGTCAGCAGCGCTCCGACCACCTGCACGACGAACACAGACGCCGTGATGGCGAGCGACACCGCGAGCAGGCGCCTGTTCTCGCCCGCCTCGATCCGGTGCGCGTGGTCGTGCATGCTCCCAGGCTACGTCCGGGAAAGGCCTGGTCCGCCGCGGTTCGCCAACTCGGGAATGAGTCCGATTCTCATGCTCGGAACGCGGTCTGGGAAGCGGCGTCAGTGCTCGGCGTCGCCCACCAGCTTCAGGCCGACGATGCAGCCGACGAGCCCCACGATGAGCAGGACCTTCACCCACGACACCGATTCGTCCCCCGTGATCATCGCGTAGACGACCGTGAGGGCTGCACCGACGCCGACCCAGACGGCGTACGCCGTCGCGGTGGGGATGTCGCGCATGGCCCACGCGAGGCCAATCATGCTCGCGACGATGCCCACACCGAACACGATCGAGGGGGCGAGCTTGGTGAAGCCCTCCGACTTGCCGAGGGCCGTGGCCCACACGGCCTCGAGCACACCGGACAGGATGAGGATGATCCACGACATGACACGACTCCTGGCAAGTCTTGTCGCGCACCGGGTACTTGACCATCGTCCGGGAGCCGCCTCACGGGCTCTGCCCTCATGATCTCACGCGTGGCTGTGCAGGGCCGGAGCAGAGCTCCGCCGTAGAATCAGGCCGTGACTCTCTCGCTCTGGCTGGCGCTCGTCGGCGCCGGAGTCATCATCTCCCTGACGCCCGGTGCGGGCGCCGTGAACACGATGTCCAACGCGATCGTGTCGGGCTGGCGCCGCTCGCTGTGGGGCATCCTCGGCCAGCAGGTGGCGCTGGTCCTGCACATCGTGATCGTCGCCGCCGGCCTCGGCGTGCTCGTCACGAGCTCGCCGATCCTGTTCGAGATCATCCGGTACGTCGGCGCGGCATACCTGATCTTCCTCGGGGTGCGGCAGTTCCTCTCCACGCCCGAACCGACGGCGGAGGACGGCGGGCCGGTGCTCGTGCGCGAGAGCGGCTGGTCGATGCTGCGCCGCGGACTGCTCGTGAACCTCACCAACCCCAAGGCGATCGTGTTCTTCCTCGCGTTCGTTCCGCAGTTCATCCGTCCGGATCAGCCCGTCCTGACGCAGTACTCGGTGCTCGCGGGCACGGTCGTCGTGATCGACATCCTGGTGATGTGGTTCGTGTTCGCCACGGCCGCGCGGGCGATCGCGCGCCTCACGCGCAGCGAGCGCGGCCAGAAGGTGCTGGGCCGGGTCTTCGGGTCGCTCTTCGTGGGCGTGGGCGTGCTCCTCGCCGCCGTGCACTGACCGCGGCTCATCATCGCGGTGCACCGCGGCCCCTCGGCGCCGTCGGACTGCCCGGGTGGAGAGCGCCGATGATCCTCGACGCACCCCGGTGTGTGAGAGTGTCATCAGACGACTCTCAGAAAGCGGAGCACACATGAGTGACGGCGGCCAGCCCGGCTACCCCGGCGGGGTTCCCCCGCGTGACCAGTTCGCACAGAACGCACCAGCCCCCCAGACGCAGGCGCTCACGCCGCCGGACGCACCGTATGCCGCGGCCGGCGCGGGCTACAACCCCGGCCCGCCGTCCAGTGAGCGCACGAACACGCTGTCGATCGTGGCGCTGGTGGGCGGGTTCTTCATCGGCCTGCTCGGCGTCATCGCGGGAGCGATCGCGCTGCGGCAGATCAAGAAGAGCGGTGAGCGCGGCCGCGGCCTGGCGATCGGCGGCATCGTCGTCGGCTCGCTGAACATGCTCGCCGGCATCATCGCCATCGTCCTTGTCGTCGTCGCCTTCATGGCCGCCGCCTCTGCGGCCGAATCCCTGTCGGAGCAGCCGCAGAGCTCCGTCAGCGAGCCCGCCACCGCTCCCGAGGAAGACGGCGCGACCGGCACGGACGGCGCGACGCCCAGCGCGGAGCTGTGCGCGGCGGTCACGGAGCTCACGAGCATCGACCAGTCGGAGCTCACCGGCGGCAGCGCCGAGGCGATGGCCGCGCTCGAGGCGCTCGCGGCCGCGCCGGGCGACAACCAGGAGACCTACGGACAGATCGTGGACCTCATGGGCGACCCGATGTCGGTTCCCGCCGAGGATCAGCAGCAGCTGTACACCGACTTCGCCACGGCGCTGCAGGAAGATGCGATGGCCTGCATGTGAGCCATCCGCGGCACCGAACGAGAACGCCCCGGCCTCCTGGCCGGGGCGTTCTCTCGTCGTCGGAGCGTCGTC
>NZ_JAPSJA010000292.1 GCF_031178525.1 Microbacterium sp. | reverse complement strand
GTGATGTAGCTGATCAGGTAGGTCTGGATCATGCCGGAGTTGCCGGCCTGACCGAACCGCAGCAGCAGCGCGATGATGAACGCCTTGATGGGCTTGCGCTGCATCGCCTCGAGCGTGCGGATGTCGCCCGTCTCGGTCGCGAGCTGGATGGTCTCGGCCTTGGAGAGCGCCCGGCCGTCGACGACATCCTCGCGCTCCTCGAAGACGGGCGTCTCCTTGAGGTTGAAGCGCACCCAGATGGCGAAGAGCATGATGACCGCGCTGGCGATGAAGGGGATCCGCCACGCCCAGGCGATGACCTCCTGCTCGCTGAACGCCACCAGGAGGATCGCCCAGATGCCGGAGGCGAGGAGCGTGCCGCAGTTGGTGCCCAGCGCGACGAGGGACGCGATGATGCCGCGGCGCCGAGCCGGTGCGTACTCGGCGAGCATGACGCCGGCTCCCGAGATCTCGGCCCCGGCCCCGAAGCCCTGCGCGATGCGCAGCAGCACGAGCAGGATCGGCGCGAGGATCCCGACCTGCGAGTAGGTCGGCAGCACACCGATCAGGGTCGTCGCGAGGCCCATGAGCAGGATCGTGTAGAACAGCACCTTCGTGCGTCCGGTCTTGTCACCCAGACGGGCGAAGAAGAATGCGCCGACCGGGCGCGCGACATAGCCGACGCCGTACGTGGCCATTGCGGCGACCACCGCCACCGCGGGGTTCTCCGAGGAGAAGAACAGATCGGCGAACACGAGTGCTGCGGCCAGCGAGTACAGCTGGTAGTCCATGAACTCGAGAGCGGTGCCGAGCCAGCCGGATACGGCGGCGCGCACCAGGTCTCGGATGGACCTCTTCGCGGCGGGGTCGGCGACCGTGGCGGTCGTCTGCGGTTGTGACATGGGAGGTACTCCTTCGGACCAGAGGGTGTGTCGGGGGAAGCCGTCGTGCGGCGGTCGTCAGAGGGCCAGCAGGACCTTCGCCGAAGCGGACGAATCGCGGGCGAGCTCGAATGCGGCCACGGCATCGGATGCCGGGACGACATGGGAGATCACGGGATCGAGCGCGTCCGACGCGGCAAGCATCGCCACCGCGTCGTCGATCTCGGTGGAGAAGCGGAAGGCGCCGCGAACGGTCAGCTCCTTCGCGAGCAGGGGAGCGAGGTTCACGCCGATGTCCGCATTCGGGAGCATGCCGACCTGCACGATCGTGCCGGCACGGCGGGCGGCGCGCACCGCCTGCGTGAGCGCGACCCCGACGCCGGAGCACTCGAACACGACGTCGTACGATTCCTGGTCGATCGTGTCGCGGCCGACGAGCGAGAGCTCGGTGGCGCCGAGGGACCGCGCCCGGTCGAGGGGCTCGGCACGCACATCGCTGGCGCCCACCACGGATGCGCCCGCGTCCACCGCGGCGGCGACGACGAGAAGGCCGATGGGGCCGGCGCCGATCACGAGCACGCGCGCGCCGCTGATGTCGCCCGCGAGGTTCACGGCGTGGATCGCCACTGCGAGCGGCTCGGCGAGCGCAGCCCGCTCGAGCGGCAGTGCGTCCGGGAGGACCCGCACCATGTGGTCCTCCACGATGACCAGCTCGGAGGCTCCGCCCTGGCGGTGCGGGTGCGCTGCGGCGCTGCCGAGGTAGTCGCCCCCCGCGCGCAGGTGCGGACGGTTCTCGAGGCCGGGCACTTCCGGACCGAAGCGTGCGGGGTGGACGGTCACGGGGGTTCCGGGAGCCAGTCGACCGGAGGGGTCGAGGTCGATGACGCCGGAGAGCTCGTGGCCGGGCGTCAGGGGCTCTCGGATCGTGTACTCGCCGTTGGCGCCGTGGAAGTAGTAGTGCAGATCGGAGCCGCAGATGCCGACGTAGTTGACACGGAGGCGGACCTCGCCGTCGCCGGGGACCGGGACCTCGCGGTCCTCCCAGCGGATGTCCTCCTTGCCGTGGATGGCGAGAACCTTCATGACTGGAGCTCCTTCGTGGTGGGCTGGGACGCCGAGACGGCATCGGTGATCGCGGCGTCGACGCCATGCCGTCGGATCGTGTCGACCAGTTCGCCGACGCGTCCGATGAACGCATCCTGCGCTCCGAGCTCGTGGCCGAACAGGTGCAGCTCGCCGATCACGCGCTCGGCCAGCTCTCGGCCGTTGCGGGCGGCGTCCGCCAATGCTCCGAGACGCTCGCGCGCCCCGTCGGTCATGGCGGCGGCATGCGGGCCGGGATCGAACCCGGACAGCGGTGCGATGCACGTCAGGTAGCCGGCGACGGTCAGCGCGATCAGATGCGGCATGCGGCCGTTGCCGAGTGCGAGGAGCGCGGGCTCGGGGATGCGCTGGCGGAGCTTGACCGAGCCGTCCGTGCCGACCTGACTCGTGCGGTGGCCGAGAGCGCTGTTCGCCCAGCGCTCGAACAGCTCGGTCTCGTAGGCGCGGATGTCGACACCGGAGGGCACCTCGATCGACGGCTCGTACTCGTCGCGCAGCACCGCGCGCGCGGCGCTCTGAATGGCCCCCAGTCCGATCGCCTCCGGGATCGTGCCGACACCCCGCAGCGCACCCAGGTACGCGATCAGCGAATGCGTGCCGTTCAGCAGTCGCACCTTCATCTGCTCGTAGCGGCCGACCTCGTCCGTGAAGACGGCCCCTCCCGCCTCCCATGCCGGGCGACCCCCGGCGAAGCGGTCTTCGATTGCCCACATCGTGAAGGGTTCGGCCGGCACCGGGATCTCGTCGCGCGCCTGGAGCAGGCTGCCGACGCGCGTGCGCAGCTCGGCGGTCGTCGCCGGCACGATCCGGTCCACCATGCTCGAGGGGAACGAGACCGCGCGGTCGAGGAAGGCCAGCGCGTCGGCGCCTTCGGAGCCCGGGAGCTCCTGCAGGAACTCGCGCACGAGCTTCTCGGTGTGCGCCCCGTTGGACGCGAGGTTGTCGCAGCTCAGCACGGCGAT
>NZ_JAPSJA010000291.1 GCF_031178525.1 Microbacterium sp. | reverse complement strand
GAATCGCTCGCCCGCGGGGCGAACGTCGAGGTGCGTCGCCTCGAAGCCCGCGTCGTGCAGCCACGCGGCCATGTCGTAGTCGCCGTTCGAGTCTCCCGCCGTGAACCAGCGGTGCGGCATATCCATACGGGAGCCGACCAGCCGCATCGCGCGCTCCGCGCCGAGCGCCTTGCCCGCCGTGCGGTGCTCGAGGTCGATCGAGATGATCGTCGGCACGGTGTGGAAGCGCTCCGCGAGGCCGAGAGTGCTGATCGCCTCGTTCAGCCGCGCGGTCACCTCCGGCTGGCGTGCGAGGTAGTCGTCGTTGGCGACGTCGAGGTTCTGCTCGAGCGACACCATGGTGCGCTTGGTGTCGTCCCAGAACATCAGGTCCCGGTGCTCGTCAGCGATCGTCCTGCACTCCGCAGCGAGATCCGCCGGGACGGCGATGGCATCGTCGATGTCGACATCGCCGATCCGTCCGTCCGACACGGTGAACCACGTGGCGCCCTTCTCGCCGATCCCCCAGACGGGCGCGTCGCCGGCGAGACCGGCGCGCACGAGCGCGGGGATGACCTGCGCCGCGAGGAACTCGTCCGAGCGTCCCGTGTTGAACACCACGGGACATCCGGCGTTCGCGATCGCGACCAGGTCGTGGGCGATCGAGGGGACGCGGATCGAGCGGGTCACGGTGCTCGCGAGCGGGCCGTCGACGTCGAGAAGGAGTCCGTAGGGCGCGGGGGTCATGCGCACCATCCTCGCGGATCCCTCCGCATGGCCGCACACAGTCCGCTCAGGCTTCCAGCGCGCGGCGCGCGTCCTCGAGTGCGGATTCGGCCTCGGCCGTCTGCCGCTCGGCGTCGTCCCGTTCGCTTTCGAGGGCGGGGCCGGCCGCGTGCAGGCGCTCGAGCGCCCGCTCGGTCGCCTCGAGCTCCGCGCGCAGCTCGTCGCGGCGCGTGCGCAGCTCGGCCTCACGGCGGTCGTGCTCGTCCGCGCGCCGCCGCGCATCGGCAAGCTTCTCGCGGAGCCGCTCGAGAGTCTGCTCCGCGTTCTTCACGGCGCGCTCGGCAGCGCGTCGTGCACGTCGCGCGGCGAGCTCGTCCCCTCCCGATTCCGGAGCGGGGGAGCCGTCCGGCGCGGGTCCCGCCACGGCGTCGGTCAGATCGACCGGATCAAAGCCGACGGCCTCCAGCGCGCGGATCAGCCGGCCGGAGGTCACGGCGGCGGCGGCGTCCGCGTCGGCCATGGCCGCCTGCAGCGTCTGGGACACCTCGTCCAGCACCGCGCTCGGTGCGTTCACCTCGTGCTGGCGTGCGAGAGACGCGCCCTCCTTCGCGAGTGCGGCCGTCAGCGCTCGCCGATCTCGCGTCAGCTGCGCGAGCGTCCGCGCATCCAGGTCCTGCTGGGCTTCGCGCAGTTCGGCGCCGAGCTCGAGCACCTGGGTGAGGCGATCCGAGCGGTGCCGCACGAGCTGGCCCACGATCCAGGCGGGCGCCGATGCGCGTCGCAGCTGCGAGATGCGCTTCGCGAGCGCGGCGTCCTCGCCCTTGACGGCCTTCGCGCGCGCGTTGCGCTCAGCCGTGAAGCGCGCGGGCGGCAGGTCGTACAGCTCCCACGCGACGCCGATCAGCGGATCCTCTGCCATGGGTCGATCCTGCCGCAGCTGATCGGGTTCGGCGAACGTCGTCGGGCGGCCCGCCGCCGCCCGCGTCTCACGGGCGGCGGCGGCGGGGTCGCTGTCTCAGCCGCGCGCGGCGCGGCGTGCGGCCTGCTCCACGGGGTCCGGCACCGGCAGCGATGCGATCAGGCGGCGGGTGTAGGCGTCCTGCGGGTCGCCCAGCACCTGCGCGGTCGGTCCCTGCTCCGCGATGCGGCCCTGGTGCAGCACGACGACCCGGTGCGCGAGCAGGTCGACCACCGCGAGGTCGTGGGTGATGAACAGCGCCGCGAACCCGAAGCGCTCCTGCAACTCGGTGAACAGGTCGAGCACGCGCGCCTGAACCGACACGTCCAGCGCGCTGGTGGGCTCGTCCGCGATCAGCAGCTGGGGATCGAGCGCGAGGGCGCGCGCCAGCGATGCGCGCTGGCGCTGTCCGCCCGACAGCTCGTGCGGGTACCGGTCGCCGAAGTCGGCGGGCAGCTGCACGGCCTCCAGCAGCTCGTCGACCCGGTCCCGCGCATCGGCGGCGTTCTTGGCGATGCCGTGCACCACGAAGGGCTCGGCGACGCACTGCGCGATGGTCAGGAGCGGATTGAAGCTCGATGCCGGGTCCTGGAACACGAAGCCGAGCTCGCGACGCTTGGCGCGGAAGGCGCGCTCGCGCATCCCGAGCATCTCGTGCCCGAGCACGCGCAGCGAGCCGCCCGTCACGGGCGCGAGGCCCGCGATCGCCCGGCCGATCGTGGTCTTGCCCGAGCCCGACTCACCCACCAGGCCCAGCACCTCACCGGGACGGATCTCGAAGTCGACAGCCTGCACGGCCTTGAACGCCTTGCGTCCGAGCCGGCCCGGGTACTCGATCTCGAGTCCGCGCGCCTGCACGATCGGCTCGGCCGTCGCGTCCCCCGTGAACACGCGGTCCGCGATCTCGAGCCGCGGCACGGCGCCGAGCAGACGCCGCGTGTACTCGTGCTGCGGCGTGGCGAACAGCTCTGTCGCTGGCGCGGTCTCCACGATGTCGCCGAGGTACATGACGGCGACGCGGTCGGCGAGGTCGGCGACGACGCCCATGTTGTGCGTGATGAGCAGGATCGCGGTGCCGAACTCGTCGCGGCACAGGCGCAGCAGATCGAGGATCTCCGCCTGCACGGTCACGTCCAGCGCGGTCGTCGGCTCGTCGGCGATGATCACGGCCGGATCGAGCGCGAGCGCCTGCGCGATCACGATGCGCTGCTTCTGGCCGCCCGAGAACTGGTGAGGGTAGTCGTCGACCCGCTTCTCGGGCTCGGGGAT
>NZ_JAPSJA010000290.1 GCF_031178525.1 Microbacterium sp. | reverse complement strand
ACGTTCGTGAGCACGACGCTCGTCACCGCGGCGACCACGACGAAGATGAGCGACACGAAACCGAACACGGTGAGCATCAGCCGCGCCTGGAAGGACAGCTGACGCGCCCCCGCGCCGGCCCTGCCCATCACTGGGGGGCCTTGATCATGTACCCCACGCCGCGCACCGTGTGGATGAGGGGATCGCGCCCCGCGTCGATCTTCTTGCGGAGGTACGAGATGTACAGCTCCACGACACTCGATCGTCCGCCGAAGTCGTAGCTCCACACGCGATCGAGGATCTGCGCCTTCGAGACGACCTTGCGCTCGTTGCGCATCAGGAAGCGCAGCAGTTCGAACTCCGTGGCGGTCAGTTCGATCTCGGCGCCGCCGCGCTCGACCTCGTGGCTGTCCTCGTTCAGGCTGAGGTCGCCCACCCGCAGGATCGGCTCGTCCTCAGCGGCGTGCGCCGTGCCGGAGCGGCGCATGAGCGCCCGCAGACGCGCGACGACCTCCTCGAGGCTGAACGGCTTCGTGACGTAGTCGTCGCCGCCCGCCGTGAGGCCTGCCACCCGATCGGCCACGGCGTCCTTCGCGGTGAGGAACAGCACCGGGACGTCGTCGCCGGCTTGACGCAGGCGCTGCAGCACGGACATGCCGTCGAGGTCGGGCATCATGATGTCGAGCACGAGCGAGTCGGGCTTGAACTCCTTCGCCGTGGCGAGCGCTTCGAAGCCGCTCGCCGCCGTACGCACCTCCCAGCCCTCCATCTTCAGCGCCATCGAGAGCAGATCGGTCAGCATCTGCTCGTCGTCGACGACGAGCACGCGCACCGGATTGCCGTCGGCGCGCGTGAGAGCGGGGGAGTGCGGCGTTGTCATGAGGACAATTCTGCGACCGAAGCTATGAGGTTTCTATGGCGGCGGCTATGCGCGGGATGTGAACGGCGGCAGCGATCGGAGAAGAGCTCGTCGGCGACGGGCCTGTTGCGATGTCGGAGACGGCGAGTACCGTGCGCGCATGGCCAACGACGACCTCACTGCCGCGCTCGGCACAGTGATCCGCCCCGGCGATCCCGACTGGGACGTCGCGCGCCGATTCCACTCGGGGATCGGCGAGCCCGCGCTGGTGGCGCGGGCCTCCTCGACCGATGACGTCCGTGCCGCCGTGACGTTCGCCGCCGCCGAGGGCCACCCCGTGATGGTGCGCGGCGGCGGTCACAGCGCATGGGGCACGGTGCCCGGCGGGGTGACACTCGACCTGGCGGCGCTCGCCGATGTCGCGGTGCACGGCACCCGCGTGCGGGTCGGAGGCGGGGCGCAGTGGGGCGCCGTCGCGCGCGCCCTCGCCGCGCGGGGCCTCGGGCTCAGCTCGGGCGATACGGCATCCGTCGGCGTCGGCGGGCTCACGCTCGGTGGCGGGATCGGGCTCATGGTGCGGGCATGGGGTCTCGCCTGCGACCAGCTCGTGGGCGTTCAGCTCGTCACCGCCGACGGCCGGGTCATCGAGGCCACCGACGCGACGGAGCCCGAGCTGATGTGGGCGCTGCGCGGCGGCGGCGGCAACTTCGGCGTCGTGACCCGCTTCGACTTCGAGGCGCACCCGCTCGACGGCGTCGTGGCCGTCGAACTCGGCGTCGAGGGCGACGCGCGGGTGGCGATCGGAGCCCTGCGCGACGTGATGGCGCAAGCGCCGCGCGAGCTCACCCTGACCTACATGGATGTGCCCCCCATGGACCCGAGTGCGCCCGCCGGCGCTTCGATCTCCGGTGTGTGGGCCGGCGCCGATGAGGACCGGGCGCGGGAGGCGCTCGCGCCCCTGCTCGAGGCCCCGGGCATCGTCGAGCGGTCGCTGGGCGCTCGGCCCTATCCCGACGTCCTCCTCGAGGCACCCGAGTTCGACCCGGAGAGCCCCATGCCCGGTTTCGTGGGAGGCAACACGCTGCTGCGCGCGCTCACCGACGACGCGATCGACCACCTCGTGTCGTTCCGGGAGAGCAACCCGGCCTCCGTGGTGCTGCTGCGTTCGCTCGGCGGCGCGTTCGGCGACGTCGCGCAGCACGCGTCTGCCTTCCCGGCCCGAGACGCCACGTGGTTCGCGATGGTGGGTGCGTTCGATGTTCCCGGCATGCTCAGCGACGAGGCGCGTGCGCGGGCGCTGTCGGACTGGGGGGCGATCGATGCGCTCGGATCGGGGGTGTACGGCAACTTCACGACGTCGACGGATCCCACGTGGGCGACGCGGATGTACCCGTCGGCGACGATGGCGCGGCTGAGGGCCGTCAAGCGCCGATGGGATCCCGGCAACCTCTTCTCCCGGAACCACAACGTCCGCCCCGCCTGAGCGCGTCATAGCGATTTCCTCACCGGCCCTGGTGGTTCCCATGAGCTGACTTCCTAGCGTCTCCTGCGGACGGCCCGAGGTGCGGCCGAGAAGGAGACCCATGTACTGGACGTATCTGCGGCGCGAACTCGCGGGCCGCAAGAAGCAGACCGCGATCGTGGCGGCCGGCCTGGCCATCGCGATCGCCCTGGTGATCATCGTGAACGCGCTCGCCGCCGGCGTGCGCGATGCGCAGGCGGCGGCACTCGAATCGGTGTACGGCGTCGGCACCGACCTGACGGTGACCGGCGCCCAGGCAGAGCCCGGCGAGGGCGGCGGTCGCCCGTCGTTCCAGTTCGGCGAGGACGGCGGCACGGAGAACGAGGACGGCTCGACGACCCTGAGCCAGTCGCAGCTGATGACCGACTTCCGGCGCGGCACGCTCGAGTCCTCGATCGTCGACACGGTCGCAGGCCTCGACGGCGTCTCGGCGGCGTCGGGCGCACTGAGCCTGACGAACACGACCTTCGACGGCGAGCTTCCCTCGGCCCCGAGCGACGCCGCGGACGGTGACTCCGCCGAGAGCGAGTCCGCCGAGGGCGGGACGATGCAGGGGGGTGCGCCGCAGGGCGGCG
>NZ_JAPSJA010000289.1 GCF_031178525.1 Microbacterium sp. | reverse complement strand
AGGGCGACCTCGGCACCGAGCGCCTCGGCGAGGCGGAGGTGCAGGATGTGCTCGAGCGTCGCCTCACGGACGCCGGCATCAGCGCCGACGTGGAGCAGATCGAGCAGCTCTCGCGCCAGATCGTCTCGGGCGACGCCCCGACCGACGTCGACGAGGGCCAGCCCGGCGCGAGCTGAGGCGAGCGAGATCCAAGGGCCGGCTCGCTCTGCGAGCCGGCCCTTTTCGATTCCGCAGCCGCAGCGGGAACCAAGGCACGCCGATCTAGACTGGAACCCATGCCCGAAGACGTTCCCGGCGTGCGCGCTGCCCGCATCACCCCGCTCGATGTGCTGCGGTTCCTGACCGAGCTCGTCGCCCTCGGCAGCCTCGCGCTGTGGGGGTTCCTCGCGTGGCCGCTGCCGTGGAACTTCGTGTTCGGACTCGGCGCACCCGCCCTGGCGATCCTGCTGTGGGCGCTGTTCGTGTCGCCGAAGGCCGTGCTCGCTGTGCACCCGTTCGTCCGGATCATCGTCGAGCTGCTGATCTTCCTGTCCGCGACGCTCGCGTGGTGGGCGCTCGGCCAGCCGTGGGTCGGCCTCGCGGTCGGCGTCGTCAGCGTCGCGGTCGGGGCGATCGTCGCTCGTCGCAACGTGGACTGATCCGTGGACGTCCTCGACCGGCTGCGGGCGGAGCTCGGCGATCTCGTCGACACCAGCGCGGCAGCGCTCGACGACGCACGGGCCGACAAGTCCGGGCACCGCTCGTCCGCTCCGCCGCTCGCGGTCGTGCACGCCGAGGCCGTCGAGCACGTGCAGGCGACGCTGCGGATCGCCAGCGCGACCGGGACGCCCGTCGTCACGCGCGGCGCCGGCACGGGGCTGGCCGGTGCGGCCAACGCGGGCGGCGGCGAGATCGCCCTGTCCGTGCGGCGCATGACGCGCATCCTCGAGGTCTCCCCCGACGATCTCCTCGCGGTGGTCGAGCCCGGCATCCTGAACGCCGACCTCAACGCCCAGCTCGCGCCCTACGGACTGTGGTGGGCACCGGATCCCGCCTCGCGCGCGATCTCGACGGTCGGCGGCAACATCGCCACGGGGGCCGGCGGCCTGCTGTGCGCCAAGTACGGCGTGGTGCGTGATGCGGTGCTCGGGGTCGACGTCGTGCTCGCCGACGGGCGCCTGATCCGCATGGGCCACCGCAGCGTGAAGGGCGTCACCGGCCTCGATCTGACCTCGCTCATGATCGGCTCCGAGGGCACGCTCGGCGTGATCGTCGGCGCCACGCTCAAGCTGCGCCGGCTCGTCCCGGGTGATGTCTGCACGATCGCCGCGACGTTCCCCACCGTGCGCGACGCCGCATCCGGATCGTCCGCCGTCACGGCCGCCGGCATCCAGCCCGCGATCATGGAGCTGATGGACGCGACCAGCCTCGCGGCCGCCCACGCCCTCCTCGCGCTTCCCGCGCCGACCCCCGGTGCGTCGCAGTTGACGATCCAGACCGACGGACCCGCCGCCCGCACGGAGGCCGATGCGGTCGCCGACGTGCTGCGCCGGGCCGGCGGCACCGTCACGACCACGTACGACCGTGAGGAGGGCGAGCGCCTGCTCGCGATCCGCCGCGCGATGCATCCGGCGATGGAGTCGCTCGGCACCGCCCTGATCGAGGACGTCTCGGTGCCGCGCTCGCGGATGGCCGCGATGTTCGACGAGATCGCGCGCGTCGAGCGCAAGCACGGCGTCGGGATCCCGACCGTCGCGCACGCGGGCGACGGCAACCTGCATCCGAACTTCATCTTCCAGGGCGACGAGGTGCCCGACGCGATCTGGGCCGCGGCCGACGACCTCTTCCGCGCCGCGATCCGCCTGGGCGGCACGCTCACGGGCGAGCACGGCATCGGCGTGCTCAAGCGCCGCTGGCTGGCCGACGAGCTGGGCGACGATCAGTGGCAGCTGCAGCGCGACATCGCCCGCGTCTTCGACCCCCAGGGCATCCTGAACCCCGGCAAGGTCTTCGAGGCCTGAAGCTCGTCGCGGATCCGGGCGTTTCGTCTCCGTTCCCTGCTCACTCCGCTCAACGATCGGGAGGCATGAGGGACGACGACCGGTCGGTTACAGGCCCTGCCAGGCGGGTTTGCGGGCGTAGGCGTAGCGGTAGTAGTCGGCGTGGGCGAGGCGTGAGGCCGCGGACTCGTCGACCACCACCGTGACGTGCGGGTGCAGCTGGATGGCCGACCCCGGCAGCGACGACGTCACGGGCCCCTCGACCGCTCCGGCGACGGCCGCGGCCTTGCCCTCGCCGAACGCGAGCAGCACCAGGTGGCGCGCGTCGAGGATCGTCCCGAGGCCCTGGGTGATGCAGTGCGTCGGCACATCATCCACCGAGTCGAAGAAGCGCGCGTTGTCCTCGCGGGTCTGCTGCGTCAGCGTCTTCACGCGCGTGCGCGACGCGAACGACGATCCAGGCTCGTTGAAGCCGATGTGGCCCGTCGTGCCGATGCCGAGCAGCTGCAGGTCGACGCCGCCCGCGTGGGCGATCGCCTCCTCGTAGTCCTCACCGTGGTGCTCGATGCCGTCGAGCGTTCCGTCGGGCGTGCGGACGCGTGCCGGATCCAGCCCGAGCGGCCGCACAACCTCGCGCGTGATCACCGACCGGTAGCTCTCGGGGTGCCCGGGATCGATGCCGACGTACTCGTCGAGCGCGAAGCCGCGCACGCGCGATACGTCGGCGCCGGCCAGCCGCGAACGCAGCGCCTCGTACACGGGAAGCGGCGTCGAGCCGGTGGCGAGCCCGAGCACGGCATCCGGCCGCCGCGCGATGAGCGCCGCGATCTCGTCGGCGACGAGAGCGCCGGCGGCCGCGCGGTCGGGCACGATCACGATCTCAGCCATGACGTCTCTCCTGGTCGGTTGCGGTATGGCGCTCCGGGCGTTCCGGCTCGCCTTCCGACGAGCAAGGG